>NZ_JCAIUM010000007.1:0-265714 GCF_059445545.1 Paenibacillus sp. Y568 | reverse complement strand
CGGGTTGATCTCCTTGTGGAACAAGATTGACTTACTATCAACAAAATTCAATCAAGGAATGTTGATATTAGATGTGCATATTCCGGATGAAGCAAGATTAGGTTCTGGAGGAGAGCTTCTAGCTCTAGATGCACTTAGAGAAACATTTTTTCAGTTTGAGGAAGTTCACAGCATCGATCTGCTTGTCGATGGAGAATCACTTGAAAGTCTAATGGGTCATGCAGACTTGGTTCACCCATTAAGCCGTGAATAAGTTTTTTTAATAAAAGACATAATTCCGAAAGAATCTCGGGATAATCCTCCTTAATTTTGCTGAATTGCATTTGAGAAATTTGTAGTAATCTTTTTGAAAACGATCATCCCCCCATCAAGGTTTTAAAAATAAGAAATCAGTCTACAACTTCATTAAAAGGAAACCATTAAACAAATGCCTACAGATCATTAGATCTGTAGGCGTATGCTCAACCATCAGTATTTTTATACAACCAAATGTATAATGTTAACTTTTATTAGTTTCTATGATTCACTTTTCGCAACTTTTGTAGATATTTTCGCAGCTTTCATGATCCATCACAACAACATTAAGCCTATTGTAAATTCACTCGAAGCTTACGAACACTTACTATACCCACAGTTACTGCACGTCTTACATCCCTCGACATTAATCAAAGATGCCGTACCACAGGCTGTACACAGGTCACGTGATGTTTCTACAGCGCTATGTTTATGACCACCGTCTCCACTTCCGTGACTCACGGTCGATTCCATCGCAAGCGTTGCTGCTACTGGTGCTGGATCATGTTCTCTACCCACATCAATCTGAATATGAGCTTCCAATGCTTTGGCTACAGCATCCGCAATCGATTCTACGCGATTCACACCGAAGCCGATAGCACCGGAGCCACCGATTCCTTTGAGATGCTTAATTAGAAGTTCTACTTTAAATCCATGGTCTCCATAACGAAGGAACAAGGAACATACACGGCCTAAGGCCTCTGCCATAGCAAATACATCAGAACCCGCTTTACCTACATTCAAGAATATCTCGCTAGGAATACCATCCAGATCATTAATAGT
Organism: Paenibacillus sp. Y568; assembly: GCF_059445545.1. Lineage (NCBI taxonomy): Bacteria > Bacillati > Bacillota > Bacilli > Caryophanales > Paenibacillaceae > Paenibacillus > Paenibacillus sp. Y568. Next base: position 264,637 of record NZ_JCAIUM010000007.1, on the reverse strand, counting down.
TATATATGCCATTCCGAATGGTGTGTTGATCTTATAAGTTGCACCACGAAGAACTTGTGGGCGACTCTTATACTGCTTATCTAGCACTTTCTTACTTGTGGATTCTACACTCTTCTCAACAGTTAGATTACCACTTAATGATTCAAGCGCTGCATCTTCTCCTGCGAAATGATCTGCAGCCTGCTGTTCTGCTTGCTCTTCAGATACCGAAACATCTGCTGTTTCTGGCTCTTCCTTCTTACTCGTATTTAAGACTTGTTGATCGCGGCTACCATCACGGTAGATCGTCACGCCTTTACAACCAAGATCGAATGCCATCTCATACAACTCTGCTGTTTCTTCCACTGTAAAGTCCGAAGGACAGTTGGCTGTCTTTGAAATAGAACTATCTACCCAGCGTTGAATCGCTGCTTGTACACGAATGTGATCTTTTGCAGATAGATCCATTGCTGTTACATAATAATCTGGCAAGGCTTGACCAGGATGTGCTTCAAGCCATTCTTGCGCGATCGGCACGAATTGCTCATCGTAACCTAAGCGGCTCTGACGGAAATATTTGAAAGCAAAGTACGGTTCAATACCCGTTGATGTACCAACCATCGTTCCTGTACTGCCTGTAGGAGCTTGGGTAATCACGGTAACGTTACGCATTCCCTTGTTTTTAATAGCTTCCCCTACTTCTGGGAACTCCTCTGTCATATTACGCATAAATCCGCTCTGTAGGTATTTCTCCGCATCAAATGCTGGGAAAGAACCTTTCTCAGCCGCAATATCCGCTGACGCCAAATAAGCTTCACGAGCCATAAATCCATAGATTTTATCTAAGAAAACTAAAGATTCTGGACTACCATAACGTATGTTTAACTTAATCATTAACTCTGCAAGGCCCATCGTACCCAGACCTACACGTCGTTCATTCTTCTGGTTCTTCTCATTCTCATCAAAGTGATAAGGTGTTGTATTAATAACATTATCCAAGAAGCGTACTGAATAATGGGTCGTTGTTGCTAGGTCGTCCCAATTTACATCATGTTTCTCTTCATCGTAGAACTTGGATAAATTAATCGCAGATAAATTACATACTCCCCAAGCCGGTAGACCTTGCTCACCACAAGGGTTCGTACAAATAATCGGATTAAAGTACCAACTATTCGACATATCATTATAGTGTTCCATGAAGACAACACCAGGTTCGGCAGATTTCCATGCTGCTTCAATGATCGTATTCCATATTTCACGTGCTTTCACCGTACGATAAGGAATAACTTTACGACCTGCTATCTTCCATTTCTCTAGATCGCCATCCCATACTTCATTGTAGTCAGGCTCCGTAGTGTCTGGAAATACCAATTCCCAATCTAAATCTTCCTTAACGGCCTTCATGAATCCATTACTCACACACACAGAGAGATTCGCATTCGTCACCTGTCCCATGGTCTGTTTCACGGTAATGAAATCTAGAACGTCGGGGTGCCAATCATTAATCATCAACATCAGCGCGCCACGTCGGCTTCCGCCTTGTTCAATTAAGCCTGTTGTATAACTAAATAACCCTCCCCAAGATACTGCACCGCTTGAAGAACCATTCACACCTCTAACAATAGCTCTGTGCGGACGAAGAGAAGATAAATTAATCCCTACGCCACCACCACGCGCCATAATCTCCGTCATTTCAGATAGGGTCTTCATAATGCCACCACGACTATCTTGCGGAGAAGGTATCACATAACAGTTAAACAGTGTTAACTCTTCACTCGCACCCGCACCTGCAGCAATTCTTCCTCCCGGTACCAGCTTCCAATCATCCAATAGATAACGGAACTTGTCTTCCCATTCAGCTTGAAGTTCAGGTGTTGCCTCTGCTCTTGACATCGCCTGTGCTAAACGGTCCCACATCTCTTCAGGAGTCTTCTCAATATTTAATGTAAGTTTATCTATGTCTGACTCAACGAGCTCTCCGCTCCGTGTTTTTACGGTTGCAATTCTACCTTCACGTTTTACAATTTCCCCCACTTCTTTTGTAGGGAACTTTGGATCATCCTTCGTCAAGACAAGAACAACATCGCCTACCTTGGCGTTATTACTATCCGCATCTTTCCAAGCATATCTATCTAGAAATATTTTCTCACTTAAGCCCTCTAATCGACTTGTACGCTGTAAATCACTCAAAAAAAACACCCTCCTAATATATTGCTATAAAAACTTAATAAGGATAACCAAGACCGATATTCCTCAATATATTGTACTCATACCATTATACTACACTACATCTTGGTACTCTATCTTTCATTAGCGAAATTTAAGGCAAGAAAGCCCATCCATGTTAGACTATCTTCAGTTTTCTTCAATTTTCTCATTTTTTTACCCATAGATTAAGAAAAAACATTGAAAATTCACTCAAACTCATACAGCGCTAGGGATTCATGGCTACCATGAAGTTAAAATATGAACAACCTATGGATATCTATAGTTATGAACTTAACAACTTCCGTGCATACTACACTTTACAAGATTCTAATAAGGAGGGCTGAACCATGAATTCTCCATCCATTCAACATATGAAGACAGCATACGCTCTACCCATTCCACTAGAAATAGACAACAGCTGGCTTGAGAATCTGGAGAACCGTCTTGATAAAGGAGGGCCATGGGGCGATTGGCGATTGTTCCAGATGGCTATTCAGGGTGAAGAGTCTCGCTTGGTTACCAGCTTTGATGAATTACAATGTGTTAAATATCTGCAGGATCTAACGCCTCTTCCCCATCAAATTGATACGGCTCGTAGAGTGTTGTTTGAAATGTCCGGGAGAGCTATTTTGGCTGATGAAGTAGGTCTTGGGAAGACGATAGAAGCCGGACTTATTCTTAAAGAATATATCATTCGTGGACTTGTCTCTAAAGTACTCATTCTCGTACCTGCCTCTCTCGTGCTCCAGTGGGTTCGTGAGTTGAATAGTAAATTTGGTGTTCCTGCCATCGCACAGAAAAAGGCCTATTCCTGGGGTTCAGATATCGTTGTTGCGTCCATCGATACAGCGAAGAGAGATCCACATAAAGATATTTTGTTAGACCAAGAATACGACATGCTGATCATTGATGAAGCTCACAAACTCAAGAATAAGAAAACATCCAATTACCAGTTCATTCAAAAATTACGTAAGAAATACTGTCTTCTACTCACAGCAACACCTGTTCAGAATGATCTCGGGGAGTTGTTTAACCTGATTACACTTCTGAAACCGGGGCAACTAGGGAAACAAGGAGAGTTCTCATCGAACTTTGTTGTTGATAAGCGTATAGCTAAGAATGAAGGGCAATTAAAGGATGAACTTTCAAAGATCATGATTCGAAATCGCCGTGGAGAAGGACCTACTATTTTCACCAAGCGGACTGTTCGGAACGTTAATCTGCAACTATCCCCTGAAGAACAAGCACTATATGATGGGGTAACTTCATATGTCAAAGATCAGTATCAGGTTGCAGGAGGTAATCTAAGCAGTATGCTATCGCTAGTTACGCTTCAACGCGAAGTCTGTAGCAGTCGTGATGCTGTATTCGTTACATTGGTTAACTTGACCAAAAAAATGGCTGAGGATTCTCCTCAACGAGCTAAGATCTGGGATCTTGTCTATATGATCAAAGAAATTAAGGCCAACACCAAAGCGGAAAAAACGATAGAGCTCATTCGCGAAATGGACGAAAAAGTCATTGTATTTACGGAATACCGTGCCACACAAGAGTATTTATTACAGTATTTTCGTGCCAATGGGATTTCTTGTGTTCCTTATCGTGGGGGGATGAACCGTGGCAAAAAAGACTGGATGATGGATTTATTCCGCGGTCGTGTGCAAGTCATGATTGCGACGGAAGCCGGCGGCGAAGGTATTAATCTACAGTTCTGCCATAACATGATCAACTTCGACTTACCCTGGAACCCTATGCGTGTAGAGCAACGAATTGGGAGAATCCACCGATTGGGTCAACAGAATGATGTGAAGATATTCAATTTATCTACCACCGGTACGATTGAAGAACATATTCTAAATCTGCTACACGAAAAAATTAATATGTTCGAAATGGTCATTGGTGGATTAGATGTCATACTAGAACGTTTCGAAAAGAAAGAATCTCTAGAGAAGAGCTTATATAAGATCGTATTAGAGTCACAGTCGGATGAGGAAATCCGTCAAAAAGTGAATTCGTTAGGACAGTCATTAGATGAAGTAAAGAGACAAGTCGAAGATGAAGTCGAGGTCGTAAGAGAGGAAGAAGCCTGAAATGAGTATGTCCCCAGATCAAGTACAACAACATGTCATGACTTATTTAGAGGTAACCGACTGTCAAGTCATCGAGAAGTCTCCCTTCCATATCACGGCGAAGCTGTCCCCCCAAGCGGATAAGCAATTAACGAATCGCCCTTATTATTGGGGATTTGTCGAACGGACGGGAGTTGAACCTGAGACTCTGTCCTTCACCTTTGTATTTGATCCTGAACGTTACACAGTTCCAGATGTGCCGGTCAATCCAGCTCCCAATGGTGGACCGCAAGACAGCATCCTGTCTCGTTATTTCGGAGTAACGCCTACGGCACCCCGAATTGGTCCTGGACGAATCCAACGTGAAGATGTGAGTTATGGTAGTCGGAGACTTCAACAAATATGGGATGCTGCTCGCCAAGATGGCTCCTATGTTTACTTATTTGAACAACCCGGTGACCTTCAACGCCGAGCTTTGTTCTCTGCTGCCTATGAACCTTGGCTCGCTGTTTGTTTCAAAGTAGAAATGACTTGTGATGTGAAGAAGGAAGAACTTCATTTCATGGGCATTTCATTATTGAGTGGAGAAATTACCGATGACTTTCGCCACTTATTGGTAGGAAAGAATCTAAGTCCTAGACTTCCAGAGAACGTTCACATCAATCCCGCAGAGTTATCCGTGACTAAAGCTGCTGAGATATTACAATCCAGCCTAACATCTAAGCTTAACCAGCTTGATTATCAATGGGCAGATCAAGCTCAAGAACGATTAAAGGACGAGCTCGCGATTATCGATGCGTATTATGAGAATATGATGAATGAACCTGAAGAAGAGAAGAATGATCATATCCGTGAGCAATATACTTGCAGACGCAGTGAAATGACATGGCAATACGAGCCGAAAGTGAAAATATCCGCCATAACCTGCGGTCTATTTCACCTTAGACCAATCCAATAGGCTTAGTATGACCTTCATCGCTAAAAGAGGGCAAAAAAAGCCCTCTCTTTCGAGGGTCCTCGTGACAGTTTGTAACACTCTTTTTAAAGCTTGTCCGTTACACTGTAATAAGTTACCTATATAGAAAGGTGGATTGTATGAAATCCTTGCCTTCAACATCTAAAATGATTATCGTCCTACTTAGTCTTCACATGTTAATGCCAGCTATTCAAGCCTTTGCACCTGTATCTGCAGCTGACAATTCCATATCGAGTCCTAGTCCGACTATCGTTGAACTATCCAAAGATGGGGCACTTTCCATGGATCAGAGTCTTCTGAATCCTGCTCCTACGCTATTAAAGACATTCTCCGAGACCATCGTGCAACAACTCTCTGAGCAACAAGTATTTACGTCGTGGGCCCATTCTGAGCTTCAATATTTCCCACTCGGTCCTGGTACACATAGTTGGCTCGTAACGGTATCTAAGGATGATAAAGAGCTTGGATATCTTATTCTCACAGCAAAAGACACGGATTCTGAGGAATATGTTCTCAGCGAATATGGAACTTCTGCATCCGTACCCTATCATGTAACATCACTGCACCAGACCCTGGAGCAGTTAGAACTCATATCATCTTCTTCTTCTAAAAAGACCTTACATCCAATCACCATTGAACCTCTATACTCTCCACTTCTGCCCTTATGGAAAGTGTCATATGGACAGCAGGAAACATTATACCTGAACGCACTAACTATGGAGGTTCTACCATGGGATGAATCACACTGGAAGAAACTCAGTATGCAGAACACTGAGCTAAGTGGCGCCCATTTCTCTATAACGGATGCCTCTTACACTTCCTCGCAAGCGATATTGCGAAAAGGACAGAGAGACCCATTAAAGAATCTAATGTGGATTACATCACCTAAGTTAGCTGTGTATTCGGACCAAGAGTTTGAATCTTACATCAATCAACACAACTCCTTAATTTTCACCTCACCTAACCGTAATGATGAGTATGGAGGACCCTTTGCCATATCAGGCTTTCAGAAGTGGCATTCGAATCAAGGTGTTTCAGAACAGACCATATATGCAGGGACAGGTCTTAGTGGGCAGCGTTACCTCCCTCTATCCGTCCTACGAGCTCAAGGTGAATTCCATGCTTTTTCTACTGCAACGAAATAATAAACACAAGAAAGAAGGGACTATCCCAATTGTCAAACTACATTGACTTCTGGGATAGTCCCTTCTTATGTTCTAGCTAATTCACATGTTCTTGCTCTTTATGACTTTCCTCTTGCCATGAATCTTCAATGGCTGAACGTGTATTTGTTCTCCACAAGCTAAGACTAATCGGAATCATACCGAACCATTTCGTCGTCCAGGGTTCTTTTACAGTTGTATGCCGTTCTTCTCGTGGCGTTTCAATGTATGTCACTACTTGCTCTGTAATGTATTTCACTAATTTCAGTTCATCACCCATAACCGTTCATCCCCTCTATCTTGTGATTAGTAAGATGTGTAAGGTAACCTTATCTATAGCTTGCGCAGTTTCGCGCAAAATTAAACTTCCAACGAATGATATAAATACACAACAAACCGCGTGCTAACCGATACACGGCTAGCACGCGGTTCATGGTTATTACTGACCTAATAAAACTTTGGCATAAGGTGAATCAATCGGGATCATGATAACAGGTTCATTCTTCAAGGTCGTCACATAGCTCTCTAATGTCCGATATAGACTATAGAATTTGGGATCTTTGCCATAAGCAAGATTGTAGATTTTGGCTGCTTCTCCCTCACCTTCGGCAATGATCTTCTTAGCATCGGCTTCCGCTTGGGCAAGAAGCTCAGTCGATGTACGATCTGCCTTAGACGTTCTTTTTCGTGATTCCTCATCCCCTTCGGATAAATAACGAGCTGCAATGGATTGCCGGTCCGAAATCATTCGATTATATACACTTTGTTTATTTTCCTCCGGTAAATCCGTACGCTTAATGCGTACATCAATAATCTCAATACCATAATCATCACGCGTTAATGCATCAATAACATCCTTTGTGATCTCATCATTGATGTTGCCACGTTCTGTTTCTTCGCTGATGATATTCTCATAATTCACTTCAGATAACTTACGACGAACAGAGTTATATACAGCTTCATCTATTCGTGAAACACCGCCACTAACGGTTTGAACCGTTTTTAAGAATTGGGAAGCATTCTTAATACGCCAAACGGTATAATTATCCACCACAATAGGCTTCTGATCCTTCGTAAGAATTGTCGTAGGACTGCTATCATATGTCATCTGATATTTGGGTAGCATGGATACATTCTCGATAAATGGAATCTTGAACTTCAATCCCGGTTCTTCTACAGCTCTCATCGCTTCACCAAATCTTAGAACAACTTTATACTCTCCTTCCTTAACGATGTACATCGACCCAAATCCCAAAATGACTAGGAGTACGATAGAAATAAATGCTATCCATTTATTTTTCATTGTCCGTTACCTCCTGCTGGAGCCGTTGTTGTAGCTGAACTGGTGGTTGGAGTTGTTACACTTTTTGAACCACTAAGCAGTTCATTTAAGGGTAGATAATTAACCGTATCGCTGTTAGAGTTCGTAATAATAATCTGGGCATTAGGTAAAATTTTCTCTAACGTCTCTAATATCAGTCGACTTTCGGTAACACTTGAACTCTTCTTATACTCTTCATAAATGGCATTAAATTGAGCTACATCACCTTGTGCATTCAAGATCCGCGACTTTTTCTCACCTTCAGCATTTTCAAGAAGAGCCTGTGCTTCACCACGAGCTTTCGGAATGATGTCATTCTCATATTTCACGGCATTATTGATCTTCGTATTTTTCTCTTCCCTAGCATTGGTTACTTCACGGAAAGCTTCGGATACCTGCCCACTGGGTGGTTCAATATCCTGGAATTTAATATCGATAATCTGAATACCCGTTTGGTATTTCTTCTGAAGTTCTAATAACTGAATTCTAACCTTGTCTTGAATAACAGTCTTACCATCTGTAATGGCATAGTCTAATTTCTCTGATCCGATGACCGAACGTATAGAGGAGACTGCGGCATTACGTAGGAATGTCTCTGGGTCATCGATATTGAACAGGAAATCTTCAATATTGCTTATTTTCCATTGCACGACTGCGTCCGCTGAGACGATATTCTCATCGCCAGTGATCATCATCGCTTCTTCTTCAACGGGAACACTCTGACCATTCTCTTGACGATAACCGATATGAATTCGTTGCGTCAGTTCCGCCGGTACGGTAATAACCTGTTGGATGGGATTAGGCCATTTAAAATGTAATCCTGCCTTCGCCTCATTTGAATACTTACCAAATGTCAGTATGGCTGCACGCTCTTGCTCTTGTACCGTATAGAACGAGGTTGAACCTACAAAGATTAGGATCACTACTGCAATACCAATAACGACTTTTTTAATGACTCCCGGCTTTAAATCCGAGAACTTAAACCCTTTGTTGCGATTAGCTTGTGGGTTGTTATCTGGTTCCATGAAACTCAATATAATCTCTCCCCTCTAGAACGACTACACATTATAGAAGGTATTACGTAAGACTGAGGAAAAGGTTACCAATTAAATTAAATAACATTCAGATGAATTTTTTTCCCATTTTTGTACATTCTAACTTTTAATTGCTTTTACCAAATTAGCTTAATTCAACCGGGAGGCACATCACTTCATGATCACATACCCAAGGAAGAAATACCTACTCATCTCCATCTTAGTTATGAGTCAACTTATCTGTTCTCTATTCCATTTAAGCCCCTTGTTCGCAGCACCAACCGAAGATCCATTTCTCCCAGCCTTTCCCAAGGAAATTATTCTCATTGATGTCGGTCATGGGGGAATAGACGGGGGAACATCTTTTCAAGACATTATTGAGAAGGATATTAACCTAAGTGTTGCTAAAAAAGTCTTCCTGCTTCTAAGAAGCCAAGGCTACGAAGCCGCAATGAATCGCTCAGGGGATTATGCTCTTAGTGATGAGAATCATTGGTTGAACAATTCCTCACGTCACAAACGCGATTTAGCACAACGTAAAGAGTTAAGTCGTACCGTTCCTACAAAGATAGTAGTAAGCCTACATGTCAATTGGGGGAAAAGACCTCAGAATCGAGGACCGTTAGTACTTTACCAGAATGAAGGCCGCAGTTTCCTTCTTGCCAATGTGATCCAACAACAATTAAATCCGTTATATGGCACTCGACTACAACCTGTTTATGGTAAACCTTATTACCTTCTTAACTATGTGAAAGACCCCGCTGTTATTGTGGAGATGGGATTTATAAGTAACGCTGAAGACCGCGCTATGTTGTGTAACCCACGCAAACAATTAGCAATAGCCGAAGCCATCGTTGCAGGTATTATTGGTTATCTGACGGTAACATAGGTGAAGGATTCCAGCCCCAGACATCTTTCACAAGATCACGGATCCCAACGAATTCCACACGTTCTTTCATCTGTGGAATTCGGGTTCTAATTGTCTCAGCGGTCTTATCACCTGCCGCACTCACATGACCAATCGTGATACAATATCGATTCTTCACAGCCCATGATTCAACCTCACGTAATTGTTTGCTGATGTGACTAATCGTGTGAGCATCATCTAGAAAAATGTTATTATTTACAGGAGGCATTCCCCTCTGGACTGCAAGTTGACTTACAATGGAGTGATAATTGGTTTTACTATCTACAAAAAACAATCCTCTTTCCTGGCATACTGCAAGCACAATAGACATGATTCTATCGTCACCTGTTATTTTGGAACCCATATGATTGTTCATCCCAACCGCATATGGAATGTCATCAATCGCTGCTTCCACCTTCTTACGAACTTCTGCATCACTAAGGTCAGCTGTGATCGCTCCTGGACCCATCCAACTGGACTTACCCGTCTTTGGCTCCATCGGCATATGCACAATCACGTCATGTCCTTGCTTATGGGCTAGCTCCGCATCAGTATGGCTTGTAGGCAGAAATGGCATAATGGCTACAGTTAATTTGACCGGCATTTTAAACATCTCTTCCGTCCCCTTTTGCCCATTACCGAAGTCATCTATAATAATGGCCACTTTGGGTTTAGCTTGCGATTCCGATATATTAGCTTCCACCTCTGATGCATCTACATACCCGACATTCATATTCCACACCATACTCAAGCTAAGACAACCCATTACCCAGTTACGCTTTCTCAAAAAACGTCTATCTTTAAACAAGTGACTACAAATTGTTCTCATAACGTTCACCCTTTCTTACCTTTGCTTTCATTGTTTGAGTAAGAGGGACTAAATATGTATCCGCGACAGAAAAAGAAATAACTTTGAATTTAGGCATGAGTACAGCCCTTGAAGCCGTTAATGAATCGTTGATGTAATTCAATACAACAAAGGATAGATAAAGTGAAGTCGATTCCACTTTATCTATCCTTGAATTTAGATCTTGTTTAATTTTCTTTGGTAGCAACTAACATCAATCGATATAGAAAGTACAGTCCAAGATAAGCACCTGTAATAAGGAAGAGCGGATTTAGAAAAATCGCATGTATGTTTGTCATGAATACTGTGTTATCTTTTATGATTTCATAGATGGCTAAAGCAGCTATATCTCCAAAGACAACGGCCGATCCAATAGAAACGACGTTAAAGACAATCCGACATTTGATCCAAAGCCTTTGTATAATGACCATAACGATGGGAAAAAAAATACTGCCAAGAATGATAAGTAACTTCATCACATTCACCTCATCCTCATTCTTGACGTATTTCAACCGATCAATACACGGAAATTCTACTTATGAGCGCGTATACCCTTGAATTTGACCTGGAGACAACTCCTTAAAGTCAGGTAACCCGGTTAGACCAATCTCTGCACCCCCTGGATTGTAAAAGGCCAATAGTCTCAGAGGCTCCCATCCAATATTGTAGGTCGAGTGAAACACAGCTGTAGGAATATGAATGATATCTCCTGCTTTTACGGAAAAAGGAGCACCGTCATTAAGTGTCTGTACTCCTTCACCTGAAAGAACATACAGGATTTCTTCAGATTCCGGATGATTATGGCGATCATGCCCCTTTCCTGGCAACAACACAACCTCTCCACAGGTTACCTTTGCACCCTCTGTGCTATCCGGCGTTACAAACCACTTAATCAGACCCCAGTCAAAAGAATGCGTTGGAATAATACTTTTATCGATATTTGTCATTTGTGATTCCCTCCAAGAATGGATTTGAATTGAACCATATTCGATGTCATAGCAAGTTCAGATGGGAGACGCTCCATGCTGGAAGCTCCAAAGAAACCCACAATGCCATTCGTATGCTTAAGTACGTAGGCTGCATCCTCTGCCGTAGCAATAGGTCCACCGTGACAGAGAACGATGATATCGGGATTGACCGATTTCGCTGCGTCGTGCATAGCCTGTACACGTTGGACTGCTTCTTCCAGTGTAATCGCCGTTTGTGCCCCAATCGTTCCTTTTGTAGTCAGCCCCATGTGTGGGACTAGAATATCTGCTCCGGCTTGAGCCATTTGGATCGCTTGTTTCTCGTCAAACACATAAGGTGCTGTCAGAAGATCCATTTCGTGGGCCAGCCGAATCATGTCGACCTCAAGGTCGTAGCCCATGCCCGTTTCCTCCAAGTTGGCGCGAAATACACCATCAATGAGGCCCACCGTCGGAAAGTTCTGTACCCCTGCGAATCCCATTTCCTTAATCTGCTTCAAGAATACGGACATGACCCGAAAAGGATCCGTGCCACAAACGCCTGCCAGCACAGGTGTCTTTTCAACTATGGGAAGAACCTCACTTGCCATATCTACAACAATGGCATTAGCATCCCCATATGGCATAAGTCCAGCTAGCGAACCTCTTCCTGCCATTCTGTAACGGCCCGAGTTATAAATAATGATAAGATCAGCACCCCCAGCTTCCGCGCTTTTCGCCGAAAGACCGGTTCCAGCCCCTGATCCGATAATGGGGTTACCTGCTGCAATTTCATTGCGCATACGATCAAGTAATTCTCGCCTAGTAGCCATGTCATCCTCCCTTTTTTAATAAATTCAATTAGTCTATTTACACTGTACTCATACTACTGCGACTGTGAAATCCACTCTTGATAAAGCTCATGTAGGCGGTCAGCCATGGCTTCTGCAAACTTCGGGTTATTAATATCTGTGTCCATTTCAATAATCTCCACCACATTCGGATCAAGGTATTCCTTCAGTGCATCGATGAGCGCTTGATCAGCTTCTTTATGATAGAAAATTTGACCTTCTATTGAGATTATAGAGTTTCCTTGGAGTGGAATAAAAAGTGTAATCGGACCTTTCGATGCATTAAGCTTATCCGCAATACTTCGGCCTAATTCCGTACACTCATCAGGTGTTGTACGCATTAAAGTAATGGTGTCATTATGTTTATAAAGTAGTCTATCTTTGAACTTGGTCGGTACGGTCTCCATCGGACCAAAATTGACCATATCCAGCGCACCAAGGGAAACCACTTGTGGAATACCTGTCTCACCTGCTGATAGCAGGCGATGCGGTCCTGCCGAAAGTACCCCACCCACAAGTTCATCAGCTAATTCCGTCGTAGTCACATCCAGCGATGCCGTAATGAACCCATCTTTGATCAAAGACTCCATGGATTGTCCACCGGTTCCAGTCGCATGAAAGACTAGAACCTCATATCCAAGTTGTTCTAGTCTTTCTCTTGCCACATTTACAGATGGAGTCGTCACCCCAAACATAGTAGCGCCGATAAGAGGTTTTTCACTGATCAATGACGGTAGCGCAATCTTCACCATTCCCGACATCGCCCCAGCTGCATTGGTTAGAATTGTAGCCGATATCTGGTTGATTCCAGCAATATCCACAACCGAATGCATCATGGTAATATCAGTTGCTCCTACATAGGGACGAGTCTCCCCTGATGCCATCGTCGATACCATTAACTTTGGTACTCCTATTGGCAAAGCTCGCATAACTTGTGTGATAAGTGCCGTCCCACCTGAACCTCCTAGTCCCAAAATCCCATTCATCCGGCCCTCTTTATATAATCGTTGAACAATAACACCCGCTCCTTGTGCCATTGTTGTGATAGAGGCCCCTCGATCATTGGAGGCAACCAACTCCGATATACTGGTGCCCGCCGCTTCAGCAACATCATGATGAGAAAAGTCTACTGCTGTAAGTGCCTCTCCCAATATACCTGAGTCAATCAGAATGGTATGAACGCCACTCTCATTTAACCGATCTTTGATATAGGCGTACTCCGTTCCTTTGGTATCAAAAGTACCGAGTAATACGACCGTAGGATTTTTACGGAAATCATCATTTCCCATTTAGGATTCCTCCTCGCCAACTGTAAGCCCTTACACAAAATAATTCCGTGATATCATCATTTACACTCTATAGATCAATCTAGATCCTATGAATTATATATAGTGTCCTACGATTCCTAATATTCCATCTATACTAATTCCAATAGAACACTAGTCAAATGCACGCCATATTCCATTCCATTTCATACAACAACAATGCAGGAAAGGTATACCCTCTCTTTCTTTTTCTAAAACAACTAAAAACAAGGCCTCTCCCCAGAAGGACGGCCTTGGCTTAGTTAAGTCACTATTCCAGTGTACTTGTTTGTTGAACTTTTACTTATGCTGTAATAAAGATATAATCCATGTCGCTGCCTCTGCTCGGGTTGCACTCTGATTCGGTGCAAAGCGATTGCCGCCAACGCCATGGACAAGGCCCGCTTCGGTTACGGCTGCGATATAAGGAACTGCCCATTTCGGAGCCTCACTCGCATCCGCAAAAGTTAGTTTCGCCGCCTGATTAACCTGAATACCCATAGCACGGCCAATCAATACTGCCATTTCTGCCCGACTAATCTGCTGAATAGGGCGGAATTGATGATCATCATACCCGCTTACGATCCCCGCTTGTACCGCCTGAGCCACAAATGTCTGAGCATAGACCGGGATTTGCTTGTTATCTTTAAAATCCAATGATTTACCCGTGTCCGTTAACGCTAATGCTTTAGCTAGCATGGTTATAAACTCTGCACGATTCACCATTTGATCTGGACGGAATGTTCCGTCAGCATATCCAGTAATGAATCCAAGACTTGCTGCCTGCTTAATTACATCTGTTGCCCAATGGTTGTTGATGTCTGAGAAGGTCGCTACTGGAACAACTGGAGTTATTGGTGTTGTCGTAGTACCTGTATCGCTGTTCCCTGTTGTGCTGCTGGTAGTGGAACTTCCTGTAGTAGTACTTCCGGTTGTACTACCTGTGCTACTACCCGGAGAACTTCCGTTATTACCACTTGGGTTACTTCCAGTACCGCTTCCAGGATTACTTCCAGTGCCACTATCTGTAGATTGTTTCTTAATACCAAATTGATCAATAATATAAGGCTTCCCGCCATCTACATTCTGATCAATTTCATAAGATACTGCCGTCAACTTATCCTCATCAATGGTAATTCCCACGAAGTTCTGAACCTGACCACGCAGTGGACGCGAACTGTCGCCCGGATCTGCTCCATATTTAGCCGCATGATTCTCATCTGCCACATTAAAGAAGCTATAGTAAGTATCGTCCATTTTTGTATTTTTGTAATATACCTTAGGTCCGGCTGTTGCTGGGATCATATAGATTGTGCCATCTGGATTCACGGTATACTTCATTTCTTGTCCGTTTAACGTTTCAGTGATCATTTCGGCTTCTGTTGCTTTGCCTTCTTTATTAATGGGTTTACTGCGTGCATAGATATGATCGTGACCTTGTACAACGAAGTCGATGCCAAGCTCCGCCATAATTGGGGCAATTTTATTTCGTACGCCGTTCGTTCCCATGATGTCTTTATCGGATGCATGATTCGAAGTCGTATATGGTCCTTTGTGGAAATTCACAATAATCCATTTCGCACCGGCTGTGCGAGCAGCGGCCACATCAGCTTTTAGCCATGCCACCTGTGCTGGTGTGAAATTCGCATATTCTTCCGAATTCTCATTCGAGTTCATAATAATGAAATGAGTATTGCTGTAATCATATGAGTAATAAGCACCTGTCTCCGTGTTGGAATCCGTCGCTTCTTTTACATTAAAATGCTCATAATAACCATAATTTTTATCTTCATGATTACCGGCAGCCGGAGCTATAGTAATATTCATTAAACTTGGTTGTGCATGGCCTAGGAGCCACTTCCACTGTTCCTCTTTCGTCCCGTTATCGACAATATCACCACTATGTAAGATAAAATTCGCATTTGGGATGGTTGTCATTGCCTTTGCAATCGTCTGTGCTGAGAGATCAGCCTCATCTTCATCTTTTGCCTGCGTATCGGTTAGATCGATGAAGGTGAATGCACCACTCACTGGGGCAGTACGGAATGTACCCACGTCACTCCAACTATTCAGCGATTCATTACCGATACGGAAATAATAGGAGGTATCAGGCTTCAAATTCGTAGCTTCCGCCTTATACATTTTATCATTGCTCGAGTTCTTAGCTACGGATGAGCGAGCTATGAAATGTTGTGAGGATGTGAAGTCAGGTTGAATGTCCTGCAGCTCGACAACCTGTAAATCGCTATATACAGAATCAACAACGCTATACCAGGTAAATCCTTTAGCAGTTGTTGTATCCCCGTTAAACGTTACGGTCACTCTATTTATAGCTGCAGGAGTTGCAAGTACTTCCAGTCCCTCAGTAGCAAGAGTCGTTACTTCATTAATAGTTGATTCCACTAGGGACGCTGCTGGTGTACTGCTTGTTTCACCTTCCACAGGAGGCGTTACCAGAGTGCTGCTTACTTCAGTACGGGTAGTAGGATCTGTAGGTGTAACATCATCGGCAAAGGCAGGTACACCAGAACCCATCAGCGTAAATGCCATGATAACGGATAGAACAGGTTTCGTAACCTTTTTGAATAAAAGTGTCATTTGAAAACTCCCTTGGTTATATTTTATATTCCTAACTACTTCAGAGTAACAAAGGAATGTTTGCTTATTGTTAGCTGTAAGGCGTTCTTGTGTAAATCTTTTAATGCCGTTCATACGATTGTTGTTCATTGTTTACATGATCACCCTGACATAACCATAGGTGTGAGTCATCTACCTCGCTTACACATGATAAATGTTGATTACTTCAGCAACAAAAAAACCACTTCAATACCATGAATGTAGCTTCATGATAAGAAAGTGGTTTAACTTTTCCAAAACAGATTTAATTATTTCTAATATCATGCGGCCAAGAGGACTCGAACCTCCACGGTTGTTACACCACTAGAACCTGAATCTAGCGCGTCTGCCAATTCCGCCATGACCGCATACTACGTAAGGGTTTATCGGTGTATTTCTATGCGTAATAATCGAAGTTACTCGCTAGATTTTTTCCGAGCGCATACGAAAGGCTTACGTAAGGATAGCGTATGGAACTCGTAAATGGTGCGTCGTAATTTAATCTAGCGCGCATACTCTACGCAAGACTAATATTATCACTCTATAAAAGACGAGTCAACGCGACCTATATTGGTGCAACTTACATAAATTAACACCCCGAGTTAAAAAATGATATCCGGATTTAGTGTGGGGTTGCTGCAGCCTCGGCGAGGGGGGTACATGGGGGTAACGCGTCACATCGCTAAAGTATCTACTCATGACCGTTCCACAAACGAATGTATACGGAACGTTTTGAAACACACGTAATCGCGCCCTCATATCCGTCAATTACCGTTTCATAACCCGTTACATATTCAACGTTGCATTAACGTACGTGTTTGTGATACAATGGTATTAATTAGAAACGGAGGGATCAACGTTATGAGAATCGGATATGCTCGGATATCAACCGCAGACCAATCGCTTGATTTACAGTTAGACGCGCTCAATGCTGACGGATGTGAACGTATATACACGGAGGTAGCCAGCGGTGCTAAGGATGATCGCGTTGAACTAGCGAAGGCACTTGATAACCTACGTCCTGGCGATGTGTTCGTAGTATATAAACTAGATCGGTTAGCGCGCTCAACGATTAAGCTCATCAATACGCTCAGCGATATCACCGCTAAAGGCGCCGAGTTCGTCAGTGTATCCGATAAGATAGATACGACTACGGCTGCAGGTAAAGCGCTATTCGGAATGCTAGCGGTTTTCGCCGAGTTCGAGCGCAATATAATAGTAGAACGTACCCGCGCGGGATTAGCCGCTAGTAGAGCGCGTGGTCGCGTAGGTGGACGCCCGCCAACGGATACTAAGAAGGTAACGCAGGCTGTTAAACTATACGATACACAGGCGCACACAGTAGCGGAGATAACCGCGCTTACTGGCGTGACCAAGGCTACGTTATATCGCGCATTGAAGGCGAGAGAGGCTACGGAGACCCCCTGAGTTCAGCGAGGGCTTCCGGTCGGAGCCGCCAGTAGATGCGCCAAAAGTTTCGGGACCCCCCTTACGTCCGGAGTCGCGAGTAGGAAAAAGTCCGGTTTCGTACAGTAATGTGACACGATATATGTTACGTAATGTAACCGTTAAAACCGCGCCAATAGTGGATTCCTACGCGATATTACGTATACTATGTGAAATGTAACACTATCGGACTCTGCTCGATTATAACAGCTTATTTATGCGGAGTGTCCACTCGATATCATCCACGCTATTTAACGGACGTCTAGCACGTTTAATCTTCCGGCTTATATCCTCCATCTTGCTATTAATTACCTTAAGGCGCTCCTTCTCGAAGTCCTGACGATTCTCCCATCGCAGCAATGTACGCCTGCTCACTTTGCATACCCTCGCGATGACAGCACGGTTCATTCTCGGAGTGGCCGTCAGCAAGTCGATGGCCTTATAATGACGCTCATCTAAGGGCGGTTTAACGCGCTTCTTCCTACGTTTCTTCCTCGTAGCCATGATTACGTCCTCCTTCCGTTTACATAGTAAAAAGAGGCGGCACCAAACGGAGATTCCCGAGTGATACCGCCATTTACTAGTTAGTACGCTAGATCACGCGCTAACCGTCCTACGAACGCTTGATAGTCCATTCCGTTGTGTATACTTACGTTTTGGATTACGATGGATGGCGCTGACTTACCGCTATTACCTTCGCGATAATCCTTGTTTTCCTCGCGAGTCAACACGGCCTCTCCCGAGTGGAGTCGCGCAGGGTAGTTATTGAACGGGACCATATCGATACCTCCGCTTTTACCGAGCGCCTTCTTATCGAATCCAGTCGCGTTCAATATCGACGTTGGAAACTTATTACCGGAAAGTACGGATGGTGGTGAGTATGAGGTCGCGGGCACGGCGGCTGGTGATGCGGCTTTCGGAACACGGTAGCCACCGTACAGCTGCTCATAGCGCGCGTTCTTTGCTAATGTCATCGCAGCCCCGTCTTTACCGAGTAGAGTTTGAAGGGTTTTAACGGACAGGATACCCTGAAGTATTCCCTCACCGATACTTGATCCAAGACGTATAGCGGCTTCGACAAGCGGTTGGCTGTTCTTCATTCCGGTGGCCAATAGGTCAATCACGCGTTGTGATATGGCTGCTATCTTTTGTGATCCGCCCGAACTCATATAATTGTTGAACGTTTTCATTATGTCCTCGTAGACGAATTTAATCTTACCGGGGATATCCGGTATCTGCGCAAACTTCGGATTGCTTATGAAATGCGTGTTTAAGTAGTCCGCTGATTTCCGTACCATACGAACCGTTCCGTCGAAGAACCCGGTCATCGCGTTTATACCTGCGCTTTTAAAGCGTGTGAAATCTGCGGACTTAAGCCATTTATTAAAATCCTTAAGCAGCGGATTAATCGAGGTTAACGCACCTGTCCCGATTTCCCTGAATGCTTTGTTAATCTGCGCTAGTGACTTTTTGTATTGGCCCATCGTTGAATTAGACTGTGCACCAATCAACTCGTTAGTCGCACCAATTCCATCGAGGTACTTATCCAGCGCTTTAAGTTGTTTCTCTAGTGGTAATTTCTTAATTTCGTTCATGGCGGCGCGTGGTAGCTCAAATCTTTCGACAAGTGATACCGCGTCACCGCTGAACATCTCCTTGAGTGCATAAGCGGCACCTTCGAGCCCTTGCTCGGGATCAATCGCACCGAGACGTTCCGCTAGGTTCAACATCTTCTCTAGTTGCTTATTATTCTTCGATGTCGGTATGAACGATTTCCCCGCCGTCAAAAACTCGCTTTGGTCGAACATCGACTCAGAAGACCGCTTTTCAACGTAGTCAAAGTAATTCTTCGCGGCGGCGGCGTTCTTCTTACCGAACATCGCATCTACCGTAATTGCGCTCATCTCGTAGTTAGCCGCAGCTCCCACCGTCTTGTTGAATAATCCCGCTGATACGCGAGCGGCCGCATATGCTCCAGCAACTAACCCAATGCTCCCGACTAATCCGGAAGCGCCTCTACCAGTGGCTTTCATCGACGTACCTGCAATTTTAGCGCTATTTCCGAGCCCTCTCATCGCAGTTTGTGCGCGATTTGACGTTGAAGAAATAGTTCGCTGGTGCGTGCTAAGCGCTTTACTGGAACCCGATAACGACTTCATAGCTGAATTAAGTTTTTCAGTGGCTCGTTCTATCTTGTTGAATGTCTTGCTAGCTCCGTCGTCTTTGATGCGTATTTTACCATCTAAATTGAATGACAATTATCTCACCTCCTTATTCATACATTTTTCGTAACTCCTCCATAATCTCTGCGCCGAATCACTTACTCGTGCGTTACTCTTTCTCGATCCGTTAGCCCGCGTAATAACATCCGCCATTTTAGCTGCGCTATATCCAAAGTTACGGACGGTAGCGACCTTAGACTTCGTGAGGCACTTTGCAGCTGTTACCCACGCGTTACGATCCGACTCGATCCACTTCGCACCCTCTAATATCTGCGCGAGGATGGTAACCCCGTCTTGTAACCGTAATATAGCGTGTCCTTCCGTTTCTGTAATCCGTTCATCCATGTAATCACCCCCTTCCATTCCGCAACAAAAAGAACCGACGATTATTCGCCGGCTCCCGTTCTTATTTCGCAGTTTATCCGATTAGTTTATCTCTCTACCCTTCGCGACTGATCCGGCTTCTATTTTTCCTTTTAACGCCGCTCTAATTTCCCTGTCATTAATACCATGTAGCTGCACGCCCTGACGGTAAAACGGATTGATTACGGACATATTAGGTGGTGAGATATCCGGCTGAGCGATAGTCTGAGCGACCGTCTGCGTATAAATACTTTGCGAATCTAGTTTTAACGTGTGGATCGCGACTAAGGTCTTGAGGTACGCCCATTTTGCGTCCTCTACGGCTTTTAATGCCGCTACCGAGGCGGTATTGAAGTATGTCACCGACTCATTCTGTGCTAGTAGTACGGCTGTTCTAGCGAGGGCGTTAGTCTGTGGTGATGCGAGAGTGATAATATTGCCCGCAGTAGTTTCTGCGGCTTCTATGTCAAACTCATATGTCCCAATATCGCATACGATTTCGGCCACGTTTTCAATGGTCTCCTCAGTCGGGTCAGCGAGGTGTATCTTTTCCGCGACTTCTAGCTCCTTTTGTTTAGTCGCGATTACGGCTTTGATGGCTTCTATTCTCTGAACCTGAATGTTAGCAGAAGCAAGAGCCTTATTGTTTTCTACTGTAAACTTATCAACAGCCGCCTTAACATTTGTAGGTAAATTCATAATTTTAGCCTCCGTTTTAATATTAAAAGAGCCAGCGCAAATATTAACCGCTGACTCTTTCGTTTATATTTCAGTATTCACTTGGTCCTGACGCTCCACCAAGCGATCTAGGTCGTGGCGCTACCACTGGCATAAACACGAAGTCACTCTCCGTTCTCAGCGCCTCGATTGCATCGTCTACGCCAAAAACGCGGCCATCGTCAGCAATAGATACGCCGGATAAATCCGCCAGTTTAAACGCAGCGTCCAATGCTTCCGGACGAATCCCGGCATTCCGTGACTCAACAAGAAAATGCGCACGAATCAGGCGCTGGTTGGCGAACTCTAGCAGTTCCTCACTCATATTTATACCTCCTCCTTATATACCCATGAAATATCAGATGTTGTCTGAGAAATGCGTTCGCCTTCTGTGTCAACAAACGGAGCCGGCGTGTGTTCCGGATGCGCCGCGAAGAAGGAGTCCGTATCGTTGATATAACGGGAGTAATCCCTACCAAACGAATCCTGTGCGGAGTCAATCACGAGATACGAGCGGTGGACTCTCGAATCTTCTTCAAGCATCTGTGTAATTTCAAGAACATCGCGTGCTCCCTTAAGGTCGTCGCTCTCGAACGGTTTCATCAGTCCACTATATAAGTCGCCAAGTTCCGTCCGTGCATTCGTTGCAACTGTTGCTGCGCCAGTCCCACGCATGAACGTACTATCGCCGGGAATTGCGAGGATTTTTGTAGTCAACTCCGCAAAGTCTTCACGGACACGACTCGCGAGGTATGGATCGTCGATTTTGCCGTTAAACTCGCGAAGCTTATCGTAGGCAGATTGTTGGGACGTCGCGAACATAAGCTCCGTTTTCAGCGTCTTAAATGCGTCCTCGAAACGGCCGAGTTTCGTTATGTCCGGCTTGCGCGGTGGTGTGTAGATTACTTTTTCGGATTCGCGAATCGCCTTCTTCATGTTGGCGACATATTCCTGCTTCATAGTGTGTGACTGCTGCAGGAACTCGATGGCATATTTCTGTCTGGCATCCCTTTTCGACTCCTGCTTTCCTTCATCCGTTAGCCTCCGGTCGGCTTCAATCTTCTCCAACTCCGTAGTAAGAGCTCGTTTTACACTCAGCATGATGTTCGTCGATGATTGTTCAATTTCCCGCATTCTTGCAAGACTGCTTTTTGCTTTTTGATATGACATTTAATAATTCCCCCTAAGATTTAGTTTGACAAGTTAGTGATTTGACCCTCGATCAACGTTATTCCACCGAGTAGGTTACTTATTGACCGCGATATATAAGGTGTATTTCAACGTTGATCCCTCCGTTAGATTATCTGAATATTGAGCGCTGTCGGCTTGCCGTCGCGTTTAGTGCCTATTTCATACGAGACAGAATCACCGGGACTTAAGTACAACGATTCTGAAACTACTTCCGAAATGTGAAAGAACAGATCAGGACTGCCTTTTTCCGCGATAAATCCGAATGCTTTGGACGTATTATAGTGGGCTACGGTACCGAATTTACGATTTGTATCTGCTTTCACGCGTAATGGAGTTTTAGCGGTCGGGCTCTTGCGGATTGATGGGCCGATTTTAGAATAAACCTCTGTCATAGTTGTGTCATCAAGGCCCTTCCAGGTCGTAGAATTTAAAAAAGTCATTTGTTTTTCCCCTTTTTCTTTTTAGTTTTGGTATTCACGAGCATAGGCGCGATATAACGAGTCCATTTCTCCGTTACGCTATCACCGAAAGTCATCGTGTAAATAGCGCCTGTCTCCGTATTCTCCATATGAACAATTCGTTGATAGCCTATCGGTTCGATCGCGATTACTTGGATCTTTCCCATGGTGCTAATTCACCTCCGAGTATGTCGAGCGCCTGCAGGATCGCGTCTCTTATTTCTGCCTTCCTGACTCCGTAATTTTGCGTAGGTGCCTCGGCTTTACAGAACAAAATGGCGATACGTTCGATTAATTTACACGCCTTAACCTCGTCCATGCTTCGGTACGTCTCGATATTCATTTCGCAATTAACGAAGCTAACGATTCTATCGAATAAATCCTCTTTTTCGTAGCTGTCTATAACGTACGGTTGGAAGTCTAACGGACGCGACGCGCCATAATCTACGGAAAATCTTCTTCGTTCCACTATCTCCGCCCCCTTTTAGGACTCTTCATAACGTGAAGCCTGAGATATTTACAATCCTGAGGTATCTCACGCCAGCACTTGCACGTTGCGTCCGTTTCTTTCTTTAACCCGGCCATTATCGGACATGTTTTATCACTCGCAAGGAATCCGCAATAGTTAGCGTTCTCTCGCCTCCGGGTATCATCTAACTGGCTCACTACGTTTCCCCCTTGATTTAGCCTGCAATAGTAACGCCTTAACCGTGTTAAATCGCGTATTGGTATGAATGTTCCATAACGCACTAAAGACCCGTCTAATCGAGCGCTAGGCGGCAATAACACTGTGATAAATCGTATTAGGCGTTACTTTGACTGCTAGTTCCTCCGTTACTTTCGAGCAGCTTCCGGTATCTAAACTCGCGGGCTCTCTTGTTTCGTAATTTACGTGCCTCATCCGTCCCACATTGCGTACAATAAAGTTGTCGTCCGGAGGTACGTGCGAATGGGACGGCGCAGCTCTTACATATCGCGGTTTTATTACCGGTGCCTAGCGCCCTCTGTGCGTGGTAGGAGCGCTCAAGCTTCGTATCCATCGGAAGGACGCTACGTTCAAAGTACCGGCAGCGAGCGTTCTCTCCGTTTTCGTTGAAAAATACGCATTTTCCATCGAATAGGCATTGATCCTTCGTGGTAGGGTCGAATGAAGCGCATGATGAACGTGCTAGAGTGCGTGTTTGTTGGCTAGTGGACATTTCGTATCAATTCCCGTTGCGGATCGGCAGTGGCGTCCGTCTAATTATTGTGGCCTGCGTCGAGCTCCGTCAGTTTTGCGACATATCGTAGGTCGTTAGTACATTGACGCTGGAAAGTGTTAAAGCGTTTAGACAAATAAAAGACGCAATGAAATCACGCCAATTGGATAGAATCCTTTGCTCGCTCAATCGCCTGAATAATATCGGGGCCTGTTCCAAATGTCTGTGCTATCTTGATGCGTAGATTTGATGAGACAGGGCGATACCCACTCTCTACCGCAGTAATGCATGATCTCGAAACGCGCAGTACTTCGGAGAATTGCTCCTGGCTCATATCCTTAGACAATCTAATTGCCTTTACTGTTTGTGCATTCACAACTACAAACCTCCTTTTTATAACCTTTTTGTTACTAACTCTCCAAATAAAAACGACCGTATGACGGTTTACCCGTCCTATATAGTATTGGAATATGGTTCGATTACGTCTGCAGTTTTCTTTCGTCTTTTACGAAGAACTGCGAGCACTCTATCACGCTCAACCTGGCACTGAGATTTCGGCTTAAATTTCAAATGGGCTATGATATCGCAGACTTTAACACGTCCTGGCTGCGAGCTATGCGAGTAGAATCCACTTCCGCAAACAGTACATACTCTTACACGCTTAATCTCAATTTTCGAGATAGCTTCGGCAACATTCGCCACTGTCCTACGCTTGTCCTGCGTTTCACGGTTCCACTCGGTGCCGTCCGCATATTTAGCGATGAACTTGCTTGGGTTACGTTTGATAACGTTCAGCCGACCGGTCAGTTCCTCGCCGGACAATTCCGACCGTTCACCAAACAGTAATTCCTCTACGGGATTCCCGGAGGTAATTGAGTCTTCGAACACTGTTCCCCGCGGCTGATAGTCAGCGTCTTCCTCATCGCGCTCGAATCGAAGTAGAGACTCGCATGCTTCACTCCGGTTGGATTCACGGTATGCCTTCTCCGGACCTCGTACCGGATATTCAGCGTTACGTTCTGCAATTTCATCTATGTTGAGGATGAAGTCCGCTAGGATTTCCCCGATCGTTTGACGTGGTGCACTTTTCTTAAGTAATGCAGGATGTCGCATCGTCCACAACCAGTATAACGCAGGTACAACCCCGTCGCGTTCTAGTTCATCGGTTAAGCCCTGTACAAGCCCGGAACGCCACGCATTTGGCGCGTCCTTATTCCCGATAATAAATTCTTGGATCTTCTTTAACGCTTCATTTTTTGTAATCATTTAAATTCCCCCTGTTTAATTGACTTATTGTTTAAATGCCGCTATTATTGTAGATATACATAATGGGATAACTGTGTACGTTTCTGCACTTAATAGGTATATTTATATTACTTGTATGGGATAAGGGCTAGGATATCGTTAATATAGCCGCACTCTGTCTCCGCGGCAACAACCTCCGTAATTCTGTATCTGTATAGAAGAATCGCAGGCATTCCCCTAAATCCGCGGCTTCCGTAATCTCGTAACTACCCTTGTCCGCGCACGTTCCATCTATCAGTGTCATCCGGTAACAATTCGGCTTCTTCATAAACGTACCTCGCTGCGCTTGATTTCGCCTTACTATCTCGATTACTCCTAATTTCGCCAGTAGGTCAATATTCGTCTTTGCTGTCCGTAAGCACATGCCGGCCGCCTCGCTCATCTGTAACGAAGTCATATAGAATACGCCACTATCGCCCGCCCATCGCTTCGAGTGAACTAGCATCGCGTACGTCAGCGCCTTCTGCCCTATCTTCGGACATCTACAGATAATCGCGTCCACTTCGGCAAAGGTAACCGTTAAATCCCGTTGTTCAGCTACTAGCGTACTATTGTTATCGTAAACGTGATCGACGCATTCCCGTAAATCGCGTATACAGAAACCCCAATCTGACGCGTAAAACTGCTTGTCCTGCCAGCCGAACCACTCCGTCAACGTTACCAACGCGTCCGCTCGTTCAACTCCGTTATGATTCATTAGTCGCGCCAACAATAAGAACGACTTATGACGCTGACCCGGTCCCGTTAATCCCTTGTGATATCGGTCGGCTGCGTGAGATAACGTGTAACTCTCCGATTGATCGTAGATTTCTAGCGGCTTATGGCGCCCGATGGCGTTCTCCATATCCGATGCGACGCGATTATCGTATGATACGTATTCATCGATGATATCGAGTATATCTAAGTGGTCCGTTTGTTGGATCGCGAGGAAATATGCGGCTGATTCTTCGGCGTTCATTACGCGGAGTTCATCGCCCACCGTACAGAATCCGCAATAGTTCCCCGTTTTCTGATGAATGCCGAGCGGTAATTTAACGCCTTGTGTATCGGACGGACGATATTCAACCTCGCCACCTTCGGTACTGCGGATATCCGCTAGATCGATGATGTAATTATAGAATTTACGCGCCGATTCTACCGTGATGGCTTCGTCTAGGAATATCTCAACGTGATAGCCCTTGCCTCCGCTATACGATACAACGTAGTCATTAATCCGCAGGCTATCGAGTGCGTCCGCCAACTTGTATGTAATCCATTTCGCAGTAGCTGGATCGCGGTAATCGACGTCGAAGCAGATAAACTTCGTAAAATACGAACCAGCGAACGTGCCGACCGTCCATTTACCCTCAAGGTGCGCCTGTAACTGGTATATTCTAAGCGGCTTATCGCGTCGCCCCTGAGTTGCGTAGTGACCGCCCTTGTATTGAAGGAGATAGTGGTAACTTTGGATGAGATAGAGCTTAAATATCTTGTCTATTATTTTACTCACTGTTTAATCGCGCTCCCTCCGCTACTTTATAGTATAAAGAGCCTCCGATAATTCGATAGTCTGTTCGTATAGCCAAAATAGTTTACGAGTTCTCGGATGTATAGCGACCGTGATATGTTTGAGTCCGCCATCTCGTAACTTCCGGCTTAATGCCGCGTCATAACAGAAGAAATACGTTTTCACTTTCAAACCTCCTCGTAAAATATTAGCGGCAGCCGATCGAAGCCACCGCGCGTTAATCGTGCCTATTTCAGACTTTCTATTTCTGCTCTTATACCTTCCATTAACTCGTCTCTATTCTTTTGAATATGTTGTACTGCTGCAGAAATACTGCTTGTACTTAATTCGCTTATCGTACGTAAGAAGTCATTTAATGAGTGACTGGTATATAGTTCGAAGATATCTAGTACGATTCTATAGACTTGGATAGGAGACAGTAGTTCACCCCAGTACAGGTACCAATCTCCTGCATCTTCATCGTTAAAGTGTTTGATAACAACACACATTCCAATCCCATCATTCTCTAGCCAAACTGTCCTCTCACATATGATAAGATTGTTGTTAAGCATATCCTCGCTGTAATAAACTAGACCTTCGTCATTAAACATATCCCCAACCAGGATACCTCTTCGTTTATAAAGCAATTCACGCGCTGAGGTTACTTCTTCTAATCCGGACTCCTGATCTTTGTTAAGTTCGTGTAATTTCATTTCTCATCGTCTCCCTATTATTTAAATTTGGTCTTACTTTGGTATATTCGGATTAACTTCGCACACCCTAAGTTACTGTTTTCGCCTCCCTTCGTAATTGTGCTTACACCTTAGTAACGTTTGCCGATTGCGATTGACACAACTTCTCGCGAATTATTTTCGCCTTATATAGTGGTATACGAGGTTAATAAGAGCGTCGGTACATCTACACGTAATTTATTTTCGAAATAGTGAAACATTTGGAACGTACGTTCGCATTGCGATGTATAAGAATGACGCTCAACCACGTTTGCTGCGAAAGTAGAGCGCCCTTCCTACGAATAATCAGATAGCTAATGCGATCGGCTCCGCTGATTTCGAAGCCCATAACGCAAAGGTTAACGCCTCAACCGGTAGATTAGCGATATCAAAATCGTGATTGTTTAGTACACAGATATCGCATAGGATTCCGTTATCATCGTAAGCGCCCGGTTCATCTTCCGAAGGACTAACGCGAAGAAAGTAGATGGTGCCGATGTCCTGCGTAACTGCGATATCTTCCGAAATTAAATAACCCTTCTCCTCGCTTCGCTCGTTAATTCCCCACAATGGTTCTACGTAATACCCGATTATTCTAATAGACTCCACGTAACAACACCTCGCTCCATATAATAATGCCGCCGGAATGTTGACGCAGACCGAGGGCAGTAAAACATTAGCCACGTTTCGAGACGCGACTATTGCCGAATAGTTGACGCTATCCAGCCGATTACAACGGTTCGAGCCGTTTATAACCGTTATTCAAAGACCTTGACCGGTCACTCATTCACCCGCCTAGTGCAAACGAGTTTAAAACAATCACGAAGGACAGCGTTCTTTCCCCACTTGCTGGGGATTACGGTATTGGATAGTTGCGCATATGAATCGGATTGATGCGAAATGATATCGGGTAGGAACCTTTATGTAATGGTGACTCATAAGCAGATAACTGTGGGAATGTGAAACGTAATTCTTTCGAGATAGCTTGTATCATTTTAAAACCTCCTCAAATCGTTATAAATAACACATAAACGTTATTAACTAATCACAATATAACACATAAGCGTTATTTTTGTAAATAACATATTTGCGTTATTTTTAAATATATTTTATATTGGTTTATAGACACTTAATTGGAGGTTTTTTAATGAAAGGCCCATTCTCGAAAATCGGAAAGGAAGCTGCTGAGAGTGCTGCTACACCACGTGACCCAAACGATCCAGTATCATACGTAGTAGAGTTTCGTTTGAGGGAAACACTACTAAAACGTGGAATAAAACAAAAAGAGTTAGCGTCGATGACTGGATTACGACCGAGTGCGATTACGAACATTTGTCGAGGATATCCCGAAAGGGTATCGCTCCACCATATTGCTAAAATTGCAACGGCACTCAATATTACGGATATCCGCGAGATAATGACACTTGTTGAAACGGAGGAAGCCGAGTTTTTCAATATGGCGAACTCACTTGGAATTCAATATACAGCTGAGGATGACGAATAAATACAAAAAGACCGCAACCCATTACGGGAACGCGGTCCTTTTACTGTTTTTTGTTAATCCAATGATTTCATTTTATACCCAGCGGCTGAATCTAATGACGCTTTACTTTTACCCATTGTCTTGCGTTGAGTAGGCGGAACATCCACATTTGTTCTTCTCACAAGCTCTCCGAGCATAGTGTTATTGGCTTCTAATAGATCAAGCATCTTAGCGAATGCTAGAAATAGTATACCGGAGATAGCACCACTAACCCACCACGACAAAGCCACTGCAATCCGGGAACTGTCGTCTAACCTTAGTAGTTCAGCCATCGGGTCATCTTTAATGCCGTAAATAATTCCGATTATGATTCCACCAATTATTGAAATAATTCCTAGAGTATTAAGTAATTTAGCCAATCAAAGCTCCTCCTTATGTATGAATTGAATTGCCCTTAGTTTAACAAGTATTGGATTGTAATTCCATATAAAACAAACATCGGTTTCCGAAATACTTTACTTAGCTACTACGAAACATCGTCCTACGCGTCTTTCGATGTAATGCTTATATATCCCAAAATTGGTCTGCTCTTACTGATGAATCGACTTCGCGAAGGGCTTTTAATATTTTTTTCATCACGGTTGGTGACGGTATATATCCAATTTTCGAACAAGCAGCACCTGCAGTATCCCTGTTTATTTTCGCTGATTTAGAAAGTTCCTCCTGAGTAATCCCCTTACGATCAATCCATCTCCCTAGTGGTGTTCTAGGCTTTCCCAATCCCAACATGTCGATCATCTCCTATATTCTTTATGATGTCCAAGCTCTCATAAAAAATACTAGTCTTCGGAAAGTTTTCCGAATTATGACCAAGCCGTACCCCATATAATCCAACATACCGCACGATCCTACCGCGGAATATTCGTTTAGGAGCTGAAAGCATGATTACGTACGGAACAATCGTTATTATCGCTATTGGATCGGCATTCATTGAGTCACGCTGCAGAATATCCGGCAATGTTAACGGAGCGCTGGCATCCCGTAGATTCGGACGCGTATTTCTCCTTGTGACTGGCGGTATTATCGCCGGGTCGCTTATACAGTCTTGGATCGGGCTGTTACACTAACCGCCAACCGTTCCGATTACCCTTCCGAATGTAACGGAAACCGCCACACCAATCCGCATCCATTGATACCATTGTTTATTCCGATTACTATTCCGAATAGGATACCGCAATAGAATGAATGACCGGAATGGAACGTTTATTGTCGCGTCAACGGTTTAGGCTCGTACGTCACTGTACCGACGGATTGAAAGAACCTTAGGGTTACGAGGAGGCCACCTTTATTATGATTGAGATTGGGATTGGATTAATTTGCTCATCTGTCTATGTATTATTTAAATCTTTATCTTTCTCTTCTTCTTTTGATCTGAACAAACAGTTTGTTTCTACCTGCAGAACCCTCGGACTATCGGTACAGTACGGCGATGAGGTGGCTTTGCCCCAGGTGAACGCGACATATCCCCATCCATGGGGGAAACGGTTAATAGTCGGATTACCTTCGGGTTTATCCTCGCAGAAAGTCCTCGATCAAAAACAAGCTATCGCGGAATCCTTACGCGTTGATATCGATGATATCGAAATGACGTATAAAAACGATGGACTAGTGATCGATATATTTACGGTTGCTATGCCCGATAATATCCCGTATAAGGTGCCGGATACATCTGCGTGTAAGGTACTAATAGGCGTGAATAGGCGCGGTGAGGAGCGATGGTACGATTGGAACGGTCCGTACCCTCACCTCCTTATAGGTGGAATTTCTGGCGGTGGTAAAAGTTGCACTGTACGCACCATATTATGCACCTTAGCTTCTAACTCCGATTCGGAGTTATATCTTCTAGACCTCAAAGACGGCGTTGAGTTGGGAATTTTCCGCAACTTAGAAAGTGTTAAGGGATTTGCGTCTACTTTAGAAGAAGCGCTCGGTCTTATTGAGTCCCTAGAACGAATAATGCGCGATAGGTATCGTATCATGGCAGCGAACTCATCCCAGGAATGGGAAGGCGGTAAGGTGGTATTAGTCTGCGATGAGCTTTCGGACTTCCGAATACGCTCGGGCGATCCCGACACCAAAGTGAAGAACGCTATAAAGAGCTCACTAATACGTCTCTCGGCTAAAGGAAGAGCCGCGGGAGTATTATTACTATTAGCTACTCAAAGACCGGATGCTACCGTGTTGGACGGTTTGATAAAGGGTAATATCGCAGCGTCCCTATGTTTCAGAACTCGAGACGGCGTTCAAAGCCGCATTATCCTCGATGATACTAGCGCGGAGTCATTGCCGGACATTCCTGGAAGGTTGATTTATCAGACCGCATATAATGAGGTTCTGCAGGCTCCGTACCTTACCGCATCGGATGCCAGGAAGATAATAAATGCTTTACCGCAGAAAGTAGTCGAGGAGGTAACGGAATATGTCGTTAACAGTGAGCCGGACACAAGCGAAGATTTCACGCCATCTAGCAATTTTATCGAGTTGTGATCGATTCGGATATCTAACAACATCGCAGATAAGAAAGTTACACTCGCTTAGTAGTAGTCGCAATGCCATCCGGATTCTAAATGACATGCGCGAGTACCTAAGTAGCTTCCGTGACAACGAGCTTGTCTATTACCTTAATGCGAAGGGACGCAAGGAAATCGGGAGTGTAAACGTTAGGAGGCGTACTCCACACGTAAGACACAGCCTTTTAAGAACCGAAGTGTATATCGCGATGGGTCCGCTTGATGTATATCGCGAAGAATACACGTTAAAATGGGATGAGAAGTCTATCGTTGCGGATGCGTTGTTTAAGAAAGACGGGATATTCACGTTGCTAGAGGTGGACCACCTACAGCCTATGTCGGAGAATGAACGGAAGATACGGCTTTATCGCGAGTTATTTTCTACGGGACGTTGGCAAGCTAAGAACGGTCCTTTTCCGGAAATACTGTACGTGACTTCGAGTGAACATCGAAGAAACCGGTTGACTTCGCTACTGGATGGAATGAAGGCGCGTGTACTGACGTTTGATGATCTCACTTGAAATGGCCACATCCTCGCAATGAAAGAGACCGCTAACCCTTAATGGGCTGCGGTCTTATTTGTGTTACATGTTAGCGCATCACCAATTGCTCTAATAGAGCTATAATACGAATATTGTTTTCTTCTTTACGCGAATTGCTTTCTTCTTTCAATATTTTGTACCTCAATTCAGCCGCCTTGTTTTCTTCTATGAGTATCTTATATCTTAAATCATCGCCCACCACGTTCAAACTGTTTGTGTGTACGTCAACCGGTTTTATGATGAGCTTCTTCCAGTCTTTAAGCGTTCTCAAAGGGACTTTGCTCTCCTCATGTAGTGCCTCGGGCGATTCTCCCGCAGCCAACCGCTGAATCATTTCTTGTTTCAAACTCTTCTCGTATGGTTTTCGTGATGTCATCTCTTACCTCCGTTAATTTAACGTTATGTACGAACGAAGTCGAGTATAACATCCTCGTAATTAGCATGTCTACGTTAATTTTTCGCACGCACGTTACCACGTTGATTAACGAAGCATCCTCGTTATACCGGAAATAGAACAAAAAAATAGCCACACCGAATGCTTTCCGATGTGACTAATTTACGCGTGCGTTCGCGATTTCAATAAGATATTAACACGCTTATGACGGACTGTCTATACTGTATACTGTATATAAACAGCGTTCACTCTTCGAGGCGGGCGCTTGTCCCACTTTTACTGCATATCATTTAACCGTTCCAATGGCGAAAACTTACGATGCTGCTTCGATACGTCCGTACTAAACATAGACACGTATGTCTGCGTCATTTCAAGCGTTGTATGACCGAGTATCTTACATAGGGTAAAGGCGTCCCCACCGTTCATAATATATAGCTTAGCGAACGTATGGCGCATTGTATGAGGGCTAACGCGAACTCCTTTAATCTGCGCTAGTTCTCCGAATTGTTTCATATTCTGTTGCATCGTGCGTTTCTTCATCGGAGTATTATCGATGTTAACGAACAGGAAATTGTGATCGAGTAATCCGCGATAATTAACATACTTCTTCAACTCTTTTTCTAGCGTAGCCTGAAACGGAACATATCGCTCTTTGCGTCCTTTTCCGAGGACTTTAATAACGCGTTCTTTCCACAGGATATCCGTAACTTGTACGCCTTCTATTTCCGATATTCTAACACCGGTTTCCAACAATGTAAGTAGGAATACGTAATCGCGGTATCCCGTAAAGGTAGACAAGTCCGGCTGTGATAATAACGCACGTATCTGTTCGCGAGTAAACGTCTGAATAATGTGACGCTCCGTTTTCAATAAGCGAACACGCTCCGTAGGATTAGTCGGTATATATCCTTCTTCGTGCATATGACGGAAGAACGCGCGCCATCCCCGCAGATTACTATTTATTGTAGAGTCCTTAACACCGGATTCTTTTTTCGCGAGTATACACGTTTTAAAATTATCCTCAGTTACTTCTAACGGTCTTTCCACGCCAATTACACGCAAGAACTTAGCGAGTTCCTTTAACGCGTTTGAGTAATATACGATTGACGTTCGGCTGAGATTCTTAACGCGGCAATCACGCAGGAACGTTTCTGTCGCAACTTCGAAACTTAGCGCTTCCTGCGGATATTTACTCTCACCATCATCCGCTACTTCTGCGCGGACTAGATTGGGCCGCCTAGTACGTTTAGCTTGCGCCAATACAAAAACACCTCCACTACGATTATTACGCGTAGAGAAGGCGTGTAACTTCCGAGTTATATTCACATAGATTGGACGAAAGCGCATCGTAAGACTCCGTTTAATTAGCGCTTAAATGCGCCATAAATTGACCGAGTATGAACGTTTGATTTCATCGTATAATACACTGTAACTCCTTATTACGTATGGCTTCCGCAAGGATACCGCATGGTACCGGAGTGAACATCGTCACCTGAATCTAGCGCGTCTGCCAATTCCGCCATGACCGCATACTACGTAAGGGTTTATCGGACCCTAACTTCTACATTATTGCTAACTATATAACGGATTATACACTCCGACAGATTCAAAATACAAGTATTTCGCTGTATCTTCTTGATTTTCAGGTGACATATCTTTAAACCATTTTTCTTCCATATTCTCCTCGGTTAAATTCATATCTCTCCAAAATGAAAGTCCAATTTCAGAAAATAATAAATATAACCATCTGATTTTTCCCGATCATAAGGAGAGATTGTATCAATTATCGGAATCAATGTAGATACTTTAGTGTTGAACAGATCTAATCCTTCATACATACAGACGAATTCAATCTCTGCACCTTTAAATAAATCTATAAAGGAACATTTATCATCTTTGTATTCAACCTTGAAAAAGAGTGGCGAATTCTGTGTTAGTCTATCAATTTCACTCATACTCATTCCTAAATTCATCTCCGATGGAAATGCCAGGTTTGACTTGGACAGTAGGTATCTCAGATTTCATAGTAATATTCCTTTCTATATCTCCATTCCTCACTTTTCAGAGTATAAAAGACATTTAAACAATTGGTATATTTTGAACCATCTGAAACAATTAATATATACCTTATCCAAAATCCTACCTGTATGGTAAAATTATGTAGTTCGATGTTATCTTGCCACGCCACATAAAGGAGTTAACAAAATGGTTGAATTAAGGAATGTTACATTTGAGAATGTTCATAAGGTATTACAATTAAAACCAGAGGAACATCAAAAAACTTATGTAGAGGATGTATCTACAACAATAGCATTAGCTTATGCAGGGATAAACGAACAGTGTCCAGGTGAATGTTGTGTCATTTATTATGAAAATGAGCCCGTTGGAGTAATTCTTATTGGACAAAGTCAAGTTCGCGAACATGAACCCACAGTTCTTGGACCATATCATTTTGCTTATAGAGTGATCGGATTTTTTATTGATTATCGTTACCAGAATAAAGGAATTGGAAGAAAGGCCTTTCAAAAAGCCTTAGATAAAATTAAAACATTTCCTGATGGCACATCTTTACCTATAACACTTGAAGTAAAAATGCAAAATACCAATGCAATCAAATTTTATGGATGGTTCGGATTTTATGATTCAGGCGTAAAATATGATGATGACTGCGTCTTTATTCGTTTGCCACAGAACAATGAATCAAATCTTTATCTTCATACAGTAAAAAACGCTACATGATCATCATCTCTGACGAAGGACATGTAGCGCCTGTGATATTAAGTACTTATGCTTGTCCCTTATTCCAATTCAGGACGTGGTTCACTTGCTAATTGGTACAAGTAATTCCGATCTAACTTTACCACATTCCGATTGGGTCTCCGAATGAGTACCTGCTCAGCATCCCAAGCAACCACAATTCCTCTTACATCATTACTTCTCTCTGAATCTCGTACGACTCTTACCTTCTCGCCACCCACACGAAAAGCATCCAATTCTTCATCACTAATCATCTATACTCACCCCCGTTAGATCTGTCCCGCTGTATCAAGTGAACTTCTCATATTAAAAAAAAGACCTAAACAGTTTCATTTAGGCCATTATTATTTACTCT
This sequence comes from Paenibacillus sp. Y568, assembly GCF_059445545.1. Classification (NCBI taxonomy): domain Bacteria; kingdom Bacillati; phylum Bacillota; class Bacilli; order Caryophanales; family Paenibacillaceae; genus Paenibacillus; species Paenibacillus sp. Y568. The sequence continues at coordinate 229,196 of NZ_JCAIUM010000007.1, read as the reverse complement.
CTATAATTAAGGAAAGTTAAATGATTATTCCATGACTATCGTTGGGCATGTTCTTTACTATCGTTCTTCTCAAACCAGAAATCTAACACCGTAGCTGACATCACTCGACTGTTCAAGTACTCAAATTGTTGTGGGGTAAACATTTCCTTCCATGAGAAGGCGAGTTCCTCACATAAGCTAACAATGGTCAATAATTCCGACCAGGCGACATAACGTTTATACCAAAAAAATTGAGGGTGTTCAAGCATATAGGGATATAGATCATCAAACTCTGTGTGCTTACAATCTAATGCTCGCTCAAAATGATCCTTTGCTGTGGCCAACTTATCAATAAAGAATTGTTCTGATACCGATTCTTTCCCCATTGTGTTGCCTCCTCTCTCCTTCTTATACTTTTTATTATAAGCGATAAAATAGAAGCTGGAAAGCCATTGTCTAAAATTGGGCTAAGCTTTCTTCAGAAATTATTCGCCAAAAGTTATCGTCCCGTTTGCAAGAGATTTAATCTTTACAAGTGATTCTAAAACGATACCTTGTTCACGTATTGTTCGTGCACCCGCTTGAAAACATTTCTCGATGACGATACCTAAGCCAATCAATTCTGCTCCTGAACGTTCGATAATCTTTATTAATCCTCTTGCTGCATCGCCATTCGCAATAATATCATCGATAAATAGGACACGATCGTCACTGTTTAAGTACTTCCGCGATAACATAATGTCTGTCACAATCCCCTTCGTAAAAGAAGGTACGCGTTCACAATATGCATCTGGATCTGCCAGAAGTGTCTTTTTACGTCGTGCAAATACGAGAGGTACTCCTAATTCATAAGCTGTGGCAAAAGCAACCGCAATCCCTGAGGATTCTACTGTTACTACTCGTGTTATACCCGCTTCCGCAAATTTTGAGGCGAATTCACGTCCCATGGCCATCGTAAGTTGTGGATCCACTTGGTGATTTAATAATCCATCCAGCTTTAACACCTGATCAGATACAATTACGCCTTCTTCTATAATTCTTTGTTTTAGTAGTTCCATCATCGTTTGCCCTCCCAAGCCAATCCTTTGACGTTAAAGTACCATAGTTTTAACCCGTACATCAAGTAAATTTGGACAGGTTACAGTCATGTCCTATCGATTTCCAACATACCTTGTACTAATGCGAGTATAGGTTCAAGGAGGAAAAGGATGAAAAATACAGTCCGTACAATGCAAATTGCATTCACTTACATAGGTACCGTAGTTGGCGCTGGATTTGCCACAGGACAGGAAATTCTCCAGTTCTTCACCCAATACGGCAAATGGGCGACATTGACCATCATACTCTCAACAGTTCTCTTTATTTGGTTAGGTACCAAAATGATGATCATCTCACGTAGAATTCATGCTAAATCGTATGAGGATCTCAATAAGCATCTATTTGGAGCTAAATCAGGGGGTTACATAAGCATTGCTATGCTCTTTATTCTTATAGGTGTAAATAGTATTATGTTAGCCGGCGCCGGTTCCGTATTTGTCCAGCACTTTAATCTACATTACCAAACGGGACTTATTCTTACAGTGATTGCCGCCTTCTTCTTGCTGAATAAAGGCATGAGTTCTATTATGCACATGAATAGTATTGTCGTACCGATGATGCTTACTCTTTCACTACTGATTATCTCGAATACATTACACATGCCGAACGCTGACAGTTTCCTGATCTTATCAACAGATCGTAATCTAGGTATAGCATGGTTATCGCCACTTTTATATACAGCATTTAATCTTGTGATGGCTCAAGCAGTGCTGGTACCTTTGGGTAGTCATACGGAAAGTATCTCGGCTATCAAATGGGGAGGCATATTGGGCGGATTTGGCGTTGGCTTCATGTTAATGGCAGCTCATTTTGCTATGTCTGCACAAATGCCTGGCATTATGCAATATGAAATCCCCATGGGTAGCATAGCCTTTCAATTGGGTGTTGTCGTGCAAATGATCTATGTCCTACTCATATTTCTAGAGATATTCACAACATTCGTTGCAGATATCTACGGAGTAACCTTACAATTACAGCAACATTTTCCTTATTCGCCCAAAATCATCGCTATATTCGTTATGATGTTATGTTATCTATTCAGCCAATTCGGATTCAGTAATTTATTATCCGTTCTATATCCCTTGTTCGGTTCCCTTAGTTTATTATGGGTGGTCAAACTGATGGTTGTAAGGAAATAACATTGACGTTCGGAATCATATTTCGAATATGCTTAACCATGTATGGATGACAAGTCATCATAATAATCTGGCGTGTTGTTGCAATCTCCTGCAGTAGAGATAATGACGCTATCATTCTCTCCTCGTCGAAATTAACGAAAATATCGTCAAAGATTAGAGGAATTGAGGTCTTTGTATTCATTGTACTGGCAAGAGCAAATCTCATAGCCAAATACATTTGTTCTGCTGTCCCACGACTCAATTTGGCACTTTCTATCAGGCCAAGATGACAATGTTCAGCAAGTAATTCCTTCGCTCCTAATTTCATAACAATGCGAGTATAGGCACCTTGGGTTAAATGTTCGAAATAGTTAGAAGCCATCTTCAATACTTGTGGCTGCTTCTCTTCCTCATAGATCAGGCGAGTTCTGGAGATGAGTTCCGCGCAAATGGACATCACTGCATATTCTGTAGTCATTTCTTTTAGAGCCGCTTTCTGATCTTCAAGGTGCTGTAATGCAGAATCATGTAGACATAATAATTCCAATTGGTCTTTTTCCTGTAACAATCTACCGTGTTGTTGCTGTAACTCTTTCCATCGGGTTTCAATCTCATTCATCTTCTGTTCTTGGTTGTGGCACGCCAGTGTTAACTCATTCTCATCCTGCGTATTTAATATCGTTAGTAGATCTTTTCTACGACGATCATCTATGCCACTGAACATCGCAACTTCTAATTGGCGATTGTTTGCTTTTAACTCTTCACAACGTTGATATATTCTTCCTCGTTGCAAGAAATCTTCTCCGCTATTTGCTGCTCCGTCCCTGATCAGCTCTTCCTTCAGAGATGTCGTTCGTTGCAATTCCCCTCGAACAACTTGTGTATCTTCTTCGACTGCTTCTATTCGCGCTTGCAACATATGTCGTTTACGGACTACTTCTTCATACTCATCCCATTCTTTCTTCTTTAGCTCAATCCACGCAACAATAGATATCTCTAAACGGTCTGAACCTTCAGGTAACATGCTTCTACATTCGTTTTCATATTCAAGGCAATCCTGTTGCATTTGGGATTCTCTTCGACGTATTTTATCAAGGTTATCTATATACTCCAACCCTTGTTCAGCAAGACCAAACATATCGATCACAGCTTCTGGTGAGAGATGAACATTTAACTCCCGTTCTTCAAGCCAGTTCTCCCACTTGTTCTCAAGCTCTTCAAATGTTCTTTCTTCTTTCGCCATACTTTCTCCAACCCGCGACAATTCACGAGACAGGACATGAATCCGTTCTTGGCATGCTTTTTGTTCTGCGTAGAATTTATCCAGACTTTGCTGCCATGTTTGCCATACATCCATCATTTTACGTATTTCACGTACACTAGATTCGACTTCACCCGCATCATTAACGCCCTTCATATAACCTTCATGTCCCGCAGCGTTCCAAGGATCTGAAATAAGCTTAGACATGAGCTTATGAATGTGTTCAAGTTCATCCTTTTCATCAGTAGCAAGGCTTAACTCAGATCGTTTAACGCGCTGTCGCGGAGACTTTATAACCCCCTTCCAGAATAGAAGGATATCTACTAGCAATAACAGTATCGCCATGGACACAGCTGCAATTACAGATTTCATACTCCACAATAATAGAATAGGTATGATTACGGTTAGAATTCCACTACCCCAGAGAAATTGAAGATATAGCTTCTGTACACGCCGTTGTACAGCTATTTCACTATCTACTTGTCCTTTGGATGAAAGTCTTAGGATACGATTCTCACGCCATCGTTCAACAGCTCCCTGTAGCTCATTCCACAGGCTAGCCATTTCTTGAGAACTCTGAGGTACCATCATGACGAAGCGATTCCGACCTAATTCTACCTCTTCCTTGGTTCTCTTTTGGGAATTACGGTAATCGTCCTCTGCTAGATCCATCTGTCGTCGCAATTGTTGCGTCTCTAGTGCCAAACTTTCAATTCTTCGATCATACGCTGCGAATCCTAATGCATATCTGCGGACCGATTCACGTTCACCCACAGAAGTAGAGAATGTCTGAAGTTCACTTCTCGTCCAACCCGGATTAATCTGTCGTAAAATATGAGTTAATCGCGTATCCATGGCTGTTGCCTCAGCTTCAGCTTCTTGCCAATCTTTTTTTCTAGCTTCATAAGATTCTCTACGATTATTTAACCGCTCAATAAGAGTACCTTGTTCCTCAAGTTCCTGATCATAAGGTAAATGAATCAATTGAGTATGTAGTTCTTCTTTACTTCGTAATAGTTGTGTATGTCTTCCATCAATGACATCCCACTCTCCTTGAAGTGAATCCCATCTTTGCAATCCCTTCACCGGAAAGGACATGATCGTTGGAAGTGTAGATTGTTCCAACTCCGCTTCGGTCCATTTCAACCACATCGGCCGGATTTCTATAGCCTTTCTAAGAAGTTGAAATTCAGCCGATTGAATGGAACGGTCAACCTCTAGTTGTTCTAAGACGTTTACAGCTTCATTCAAAGTTAACGTATTTACATTGTATCGCTGAAGAAAGGAACGGCTCTCCGTTATTTCTTTCTCTAATTGTTCCATGGATTGCAATATTTTTGCAATTTCTTGTACACGACCTTTCGGCTTATAGATTTTGTCCATATCCTGAACAAGCTTCCGTTCCGCTTGAACAATCGCTGCACCGCCACCGATTCCTGCATGGAATAAGTAACTACTCATCTCATCCGATTGAAGTGTACGAATCTCCTGCAATTCACTTAGCGAAATGGCAAATAACTGATTAAATATTTCCCGGGACATACCTCCAAGAAGGTCACGCTCCATATCCTGCTGCGTTAACTCATGAAGTTGGCCATTCTCATCCGTTTTGACAATCTTAAGTTTCTCTGCGCTCTTTCCAGATCCATTCCCCTCACCAGATGATGTGAATCGCGAAATGCTCCATCTTGCACCCGCTTCGTCTATTAACTTCAATACGCCGCCATGCACGCCACCACTAAGCGGTTCATATCTTTCCGTAGGGTATGTACGACTTGGGATTCCAAACAACATGGCTCGTACAAATTGCATAATTGTACTTTTGCCTGCTTCATTCGGTCCCATAAACACTGTAATTCCTGACGGGATCGTTATATCTTGTTCCTTAATACGTCCGAATCCATGAATCTGAATCCTTTCAATGATCATCACTTACTGCCTCCATCAGCAGACTTGTCGAGAAGCAGTACTGCACCAAGCTCTCCAGCGCGATGTAACCACTCCTGTCTCTCTTGTTCACTAGTCTCGCTAATCATCCGTCTAATCTCTCGATTACTCATAAGGGGAGCCAAGGCTTTCTCCATAATATCCTTCGCCAATACAGGATCCTGCTCAGCTCGGTCCTCCAGACGTAACAAATCACCTAGAAAGCTCTCCTCAAGTATCATTTCAGCTACATCAATCTCGATTCCAGATTGAATTGAGAAGCCTTCGCTCCATACTAGTCCTTCGCAATGTCCACTCTCTGCTCTTCCTATTTCTCTCCGTCGAAGTTCTTGCTCCAGATCATCGGTAACATGTCCGGTTTCTAGAGCTCGATGCATTGAACTGCGCCCAGTAATAATCCAGCGCACGATGCTCATTTCTTCAGGTCGCTGTTTCCGAATATCATCCACTTTATCTTCTACACGAATTCTCCATTCATCTTCGTTATCAATACCTTCAATCGATACTTCCTCTCGGAACCAACGCACACTGTCTAATTCATGAAAAGTCAATTGAAGAGAGGCATCTTCCTTCACTTCAACAACATAACATCCCTTAGGTCCAGTCTCTTTCACGCTTCTACCTTGAATATTTCCTGCGTATACGATATGAGGATATTCTTGAATAACTCTACGCTGATGAATATGACCTAACGCCCAGTAATCATAACCTGTTATTTCTAGCTCCTTGCGAGTGCATGGGGAATATGTCTCATGAGTGGGATCTCCATCTAGATTGGCATGATGTACCGCAATATGAAATAAAGGAACCGCTGGATCTCTATGAAACTTTAGCGCCGTATTCTCCGATACCTTGGCCGTGGGATATGAAATCCCACTTATGATAGCAACCTCTTGTTGATCGCTTCGACGTGTAGCCGTGTAACTCTCCACCTCAGTACCGAATACATGTACATGACCCGCATTCTTTATTTGCAGCCTTGGCCCGTCTAAGGGATCATGATTTCCGTGAATAAGATACACGTGAATACCGTGGTTCCCCAGTTCTTCAAATGCAGCTTGTAAGGACAAATGAGCTCTTAGTGAGCTATCTGCCGCATCATAAATATCACCACTGATAACAATGAAATCCACTTGTTCAGCCACAGCTAACTCTATTAAATGACGCAATGCCGTGAAGGTTGATTCTCTTAGATGTTGGCGAATAGCTTCCGACAACCCTCTCATTCCAGCGAATTTGCTGTCAAGGTGAAGATCAGCACTATGAATAAATCGAAAAGGAATCATTATTCCTCACTCTTTCTATTGTCGAATTGTAAGTACATTTTTTTGAGTTCGTTGACCACACGGGTCAATGAATAGTGGCTCTTCGCCTTCTCCCAAGCTGAACGAGCCAATTCATAGCGATAGGAAGGATCACTAATCATCTTCTCAAGAGCTTCACTAAGCGCAACGTAGTCTTCTAAAGGAACAAGAAGCCCATTAACGCCGTCTTCTATTTGTTCAGAAATCCCACCTACATCACTTCCTACTAGCGCAAGACAACTTAGGGCAGCTTCGGCAAATACGGAACCGAATGCTTCAGCTCTAGATGGCAATACGAATATGTCAAAAAAAGGAACAAATTCTTCTGGATGTAGTGTATATCCATAGAAAATCGTTTCATTATAAATGCCCAATTCCTTAGCCAGCTCTTCCAATTCCTTACGAAAGGGACCATCTCCAATAATATGAAGTACATAATCATAACCCCGATTTTTAAGTTCCGCACAGGCTTTTAATAGAATATCTAACCCTTTAGCTGGAACTAGACGACATACCGTTACGAGCTGTGGAACTTCATTCTCGTGAGGGACAGGCTTGAAACGTTTCTCATCAAATCCATTCGGAATAACGTTAATATGTTCAGGATGATCCACATAAGGTGACATGTATTTCGCAAAAGAATCAGAGACTGTAATTAATGACTCACTCTTATTTTCTAATTCTCGATACAAGGACACTAGAAATTGATGTTCTAGCCCATTCTCTTGAATACGACCATTAAGAATCAGTTCACGCTCATAACTTGAGTGAATCGTTTGGATGAGTGGCGTATCAGGAAATACTTGCTTTAATGCGAGTCCAGCTATCGGATGATGTGCATGAATGAGTTCAAAGGAATGTTGCATACGCATACGGCTCCACCACAGATAATCCCTGTAAGTCTGAATATATTTCTGAACGATATCGCTCTCTGCATACTGAGTCCAATCGAACGTATCAAATACAACATCTTCTTTACCTTTATTCCGCAGTCTTTTGGGAAGCCAGAACAATTCCATCTCCCAACGAGAAGAGCTGAAACGTTCCTGCATATAGGGAATCATAGAAGATACACCACCTGGTTGTTCTGGTGGAAAGAAAAGTGCTTGCAGCAATTTCATCGGATTATTCCTTCTTTCTATTCTGTCTTTACCTATTCAGAATCTGTGGATTTATGGTATATTTAGAATATACTTACTCTTTAGGAACGGGGAATTTTGATGGTATCTTCTCCATGGTCGTCCCCTGTCATACCGGGGATCGCCGCAGCAAGTGGTCTATACATAGTACTCATTATGACGGTAATGTGCTTCATTATGTACAGCAAACAACGCAAAAAAGCTTATCTTTATATGGTGCTTGCTTTCCTCTTTATTATGACATATGAAGGACTGAACATCCATTTCAACCTTTCAAGTGGCGGATCGGAATTTTCCATTTGGTCAGCTAGAATGCAGGTCTTCTCATTTCTTCTTTTAAACGTATCTGTCTTTTTACTGTATCGCAAAATGAACCGAAGAGCTTATATCTTTCTTGGTTTTATGATCATCCTATTTCTTGTGCCGCTATTTGCGACAGGACTGCCTCTATTTGACACAAGTTTAGGCCAACATCTATATCTCAGTTTGTATCAAGGAGTTATTATTATTATCGGTCTCTGCGTCATCTCGCCACGCATTGGGCAACGAAGTAAATACATCACAGGTATATTAATCAGTCTTATCTGGGTCATCATGAACATCATCTATCGCTATGCTGACGACTTAAGTAGTACTTTTAATACCGTGAGATTATTTCTTCCTCTGACGTATTACACCGTCATTTTCTTTATCTTATTTGAACGAATTGTTGAGCAGATGCAATCCATCTATCGTTCTTCGATTACAGATGGTTTAACCAATCTATATAACCGACGTTTTTTCATGAAGAATATGAAGCGATATGTGGATCAAGGGTTGAAAGTCTCTGTTATCTTTTGTGATATTGATAATTTCAAGAAATTGAATGATACGCAGGGACATGGTAAGGCTGACCAAGTACTGAAGCAAGTATCCGCCATCATGGAGGAAGAAGTATCTGGAGTAGGGCTAACTGGCCGATATGGAGGAGAAGAACTCGTAGCGGCATTAGTGGACAAACGAGCTAAAGTAAGTCAGATCGCAGAAAGTATCCGAGCCCGTGTAGAACATGAGACGATCGTGACGATCAGTGTAGGCTACAGTAGTCTCCGAAAGAATGTTACTGCAGATGAATTGATATCCCAAGCGGATCAGGCGATGTATCGCTCCAAAACAACAGGTAAGAATAAAGTCTCACCTTTTCACACCCCATCTTCAAAAAAAGAAGCCAAATCAGAACCTATCTGACGTCATTAACTAGGTATAGAGTAATTTCGCTTTATTTTATAAAGTATAAAGATTATATTAAAGATAAGTTTGATATGCTCACATATCAGATGGACTACGATTAGCTGGTGATATGATGAAAAATAACATTGAACATGTATTGGAGAATCAATTATGTTTCCTTCTGTATGCAAGTTCGAGGGAAATGACAAAAAAGTATAAACCGTTGCTTGAGAAGCTTGATATCACGTATCCTCAATATCTTGTCCTTCTTCTCCTATGGGAGCAAGATACACTGACAGTTAAGAAGTTAGGTGAACTACTTTCTCTAGATTCAGGAACGTTAACCCCTATGCTGAAACGAATGGAGCACAATGGTCTAATCATTCGGAAGCGATCTTCTCAAGATGAACGATCTGTTATGGTTCAACTGACAGACAAAGGCTTTGGTCTACAAGAAGAGGCTTGCCTCATTCCCAAGACCATTGCAGAGATGGCTGGTGATGATAAGAAAACCGTTGAAGAACTGAAAGCTTCCCTTCTTCAGTTACTACAAACTTTACAGTCATTCTAACCAAATACAAAAGAACGCTTGAGATCATCTCAAGCGTTCTTTTGTTGTTTATATATAAATGTATGCCGAGGATTAATCTACATTAATTTCAAACGCGACATCAACATTCCCGCTGATCGCTTTTGAATATGGGCACATTTGATGTGCTTTATGAACCAATGCTTCAAATGTGTCTTTATCGACTCCAGAACCCTTTACGGCTAACTTTACAGCCAAGTTGTACTCGTTCATTTCACCCATCATTAGGCTGACGCTTGCAGTAACTTGGGATTCAAAGTTAACACGCTCAACTCTTCCGACGGTCTGCAAAGCACTATCAAAACAAGCCGCATAACCCGTTGCAAATAATTGTTCAGGATTCGTTGCTTCTGGCATTTCTTTTGCCCTAGGGGTTCCAGGCATTGCAATATCCACTGTAAAGTTTCCATCTTCAGATCTAGCCGTTCCTTCTCTTCCTCCATCAACCGTTACTGTTGTTGTAAATAATGTCTTTGTCATCGTTATTATCCCCTATCCAAATTATATTAGTTGTGCACAATTAAATTTTACAACACTATTATGAGAATAGCAATAGCAAATCAACAAATCATTTATACAATAGAAATAGACTACCTCTGTCCACGAGTGTGGTTGCAAAGGTAGTCTATTTGTAGTTAATTAGCTCTCACATACAATTAAGAAAGACAATATTTAACGAGCGCTGCATGTACGCCATCCTCATTATTGGATAACGTGATCTCATCTGCCGCTGCTTTAACTTCAATCGGCGAATTATCCATGGCAATTCCTTTACCTGCATAAGTAAGCATTGTAATGTCGTTATAATAATTCCCTATAGCTAGAATCTCTTCCTGTTGAATACCTCTCTTCATAGCAAGTTGTTTAAGAGCGTTCCCTTTGGAGGCTTCTTTGTTCATTAGATCAATGAAAAACTCTCCACTGCGGAGCATATTAATTTCATGTGTCCATGTACTTAATTCCTTAAATGCATCATCCAATTGTTTTGGTTCACCAAACATCGTAAATTTGACGATAGGCTCTTTAAAATCTGACCATGCTGGCAAATTCTCTGGTAATGTCAGATAATTCTCATACATACTACGTACTACTTCATCTAGTCCATCTACATTATCCACGAACATTTCAAATGCCGTATTTACATCGAAATGAATCCCCTTATCTCGACAATAATCTATATATGGGCTTAAGATCATCGGGTCCATTGGAAATTGGTGAACAATCTCTCTTGTTTCAACTTTTGCAGTCGCTGCTCCATTATGACTAATAACGTATCCCTGTAACCCCATCTTTTCCATAAAAGGAATGGAGTTCTGAGGTCCTCGACCTGTACAAACAATGATTTCTGCACCCGCATCAGATACAGCTTTAACAGTTTTCATAGTCTGCTCATTAATATCATGATCATCATTCAATAGTGTGCCATCTAGATCTAGTGCAATCAATTTGTATTGCATTTCTCATCCATCCTTTACTATCTCTATATTTATCTATTTCTATTTATTGTGATTCCTTGACTAGCAAGGATAATTCCTCCAGGCTCAGTTCTCGATATGTCCCTATTTCTAGCATAGGATCCAGATGAAGATCTCCCATCTGAACACGTTTGAGATATATTACTTTTTTACCTACAGCCTCAAACATGCGTTTGACCTGATGAAATTTCCCTTCATGTATCGTAAGCGAAATTCTCGAAATGACCTGATCTTCTTTCTGTTCATGACTAAGCACTTCTAGCTCCCCTGGTAATGTCTTATACCCATCATCCAGCGTGACACCCATAGCGAACTGTTCTATATCATCTGATCCAACATCCCCGTCCACATATGCCTCATACGTCTTAGGAACATGTTTTCGTGGGGATAATAAATTGTGTGCAAACTTCCCATCGTTCGTAAGAAGTAACAAACCTTCCGTATCTTTATCTAGTCTACCCACAGGGAACGGTTCAAACACAGCATGCACTGGATCTAATAGGTCTAGAACTGTAGCCTCTCGTTTATCTTCCGTTGCTGATACAACACCAGGAGGCTTATGCATCATAAGATAAATAAATTCCTTATATTCAATGATTTCTCCATCTAACTCCACAGCATCGTTGTAAGGATCCACATGCAATCCGCTATCCTTCACGATGGTTCCGTTGACCTTAATATTTCCTTGTTTCACCATTCTCTTGATATCACTTCTTGAACCGTGGCCCAGATGAACTAGAATTTTGTCAATTCTTTGTGTCTTCCGTTTCCCTCCACTCATGGTCATGCCACCTCCAACCTACGATTACGTACCCATATATTTATACTTGTTAAGTAATTTACAAGTCTCTCATACATATGGCTCCTTGTCCAATCCTTCTCGCAAAGGAAAATTCATACATACGCATTCATTTAACGAAGCAACCCGCTATTATGTACATAGCGGGTTGCTCCTTTCATTATTCCAAAGACAATACTCATGCCATTGGTTCAGATCATTAAAGCTATTTACCGTCATGTGTCTCCTTCTTGTTCCGACTGCGCTCAGGTCCCCTACGTTGTGGAATATTAGGTTTAAGATTAATTTCAGCATCCTCTACCGCTTGTCGAAGTTCTGGATCAACAATCACAATGGATAGGTCATAATAAGGAAATGGAGACTCCTCATATTGCTCTAACGCCTTGTCATATTGGCGAACTTGACTCACTAATGAACCCAATTCAATACCAAGTGTAATGGATGGGTATTTCTCCAGTTGTTCTGCTGCACTATGCATCATTTTTCTACCGCCACTAATGTTATGATTGCGAAAATGATATAGTCCAACCGCTATCTGCAGTAGTCCTTTATATAGTGGATCACGATTATTATGAAGCCATAACTCTTCTAATACCTCATGACATTCGAAGTAATCTTGGTCACGATTGAAATAAATGAGGTAGAAAATGTATAGCTTCTCATATTTCATCCGGATCTTCACCTTTTTTGGTTGCAGCAATCAGTTGCTTCACTTCATCCAATAGCAACTTCATTTCATCCATTTCATGTCGCTGCCAGATGTCATTAAATCGATCTTGGAAGCCTATCGCCTCATTAACGAGATGATAAAAGTATAACTGGTGGATAAGTGATAACACTTGTGTTGTCACATTGGAGTCTTCTTCGAATTGTTTCTGAGCTTCTAATATATCTTCACGGATACTCGACATCTCACTATCCAATATCGATGCCGCTTCTCCAGCCTTCTTCAATCGTTTACGGATATTATCAGGTAAGCTTTCCCGGTATTTATAACTTAGGGAATGTTCTATGGTTGCCCAGAAGTTCATAGCCAATGTACGAATTTGAATCTCAGCTAGAACAATCTTTTGTCCAAGAGCCGTCTGTACCGGATATTCAATAATCATATGAAAGCTTCGATATCCGCTCTCTTTATAATTCGTAATATAATCCTTCTCATACAATACTTTCAGATCTTTACGATTACGTATATATTCAGCTACGCGTCGTATGTCCTCTACGAATTGACACATAATCCGAATTCCAGCAATATCCTCAATCCCACTCTCAAGTTGATCCATAGGAACATCAAGGCGTTTTGCCTTATTGAGAATACTGGATATTTTCTTAACTCTACCTGTTACAAATTCAATCGGAGCATATTCTTCACGCTTCTTCAATTCAGATCGCATCGTTTTAAACTTAACTTTAAGTTCCTCTACTGTCTGTTCATATGGGAGCAAAAACATGCCCCAATCCCTGTTGTCCATCCCCATATTTCAACGTGCCTCCTGTCTCTCCATCCTCAGTGATGATCAGCACCTACTGCTTCAGATATATGACTGAATCCATCCTGACGAAGCAAATTTCTTAACTCTGCATGTATTTTCCGATTCACATCTGGACCCTCATAGATAAGGGATGTATAGATTTCAACCAGACTTGACCCTGCTCTAATTTTCTCGTAAGCATCTTTACCAGTAAAGATCCCCCCTGAACCTATAATAGGCAGGCGACCCTGACTCTGGCTGTAGATCCGAGATATAATTTCAGTGGATCTGGTGCGCAGTGGTTTGCCACTCAGTCCTCCACTTTCCTTCGCATTACCATGATTCAATCCTTCACGAGATAATGTCGTATTACATGCTATGACTCCTGAAACGCCACTTGCTTCAAGAACTTCTACCATAGATTCGAGTTCCAAATCACTAACATCCGGAGCAATTTTAACCAGAATATGTTTGCTAACACCATGTTTACGTTCTTGTTCCTTCATTTCTTCCATAATATGATCAAGAAGAGACGAGAGTTCATTACCATATTGCAGATTACGCAGGTCTGGAGTATTCGGTGAGCTGATGTTCACAACGAAGAAATCACCGTAAGGAAATAATACACGAATGCATTGCTGATAATCCATATAAGCTTCTTCATTTGGTGTCAACTTATTCTTCCCTATATTTATTGCCACAGGAATTCGACGGTTGTGAATGACTGAAAGTCTTTGTGCCATCGCTTCCGCGCCTTCGTTATTAAAGCCCATCCGATTGATAAGCGCTTCATCTGGTGGAAGTCTGAACAGCCGTGGCAAGTCATTCCCTGATTGTCCTTTAGGTGTAACAGTTCCCACTTCCATAAATCCAAAACCAATAGAGGAGAACCCATCTACAGATTCTGCATTCTTATCTAATCCAGCTGCAAGACCCACCGGTGTGTGAAAATGTAATCCGAACAAATCAACAGCCAAATCCGGAGTCTCCTTAACTCCCCACATACTACTTAATGCATGGGGTGCACCCGGTATGGAGCCAACCGTATGTAAACCTCCAACGACAAGATGATGTGCTTTCTCTGGATCTATTTTGAAAAATAACGGTTTAGCCACATTTCTGTACAACACAGGTTTATCTTCAACTCCATCCACTGTTTTCTCTATAGTACAGTTTAGCCTTTTACGGACTAAAAAGAAAGTAAATCCACCTTCTAGAGTTCCACAATATCTCTTAAATAGCGCTATAGCAATTTACATATAAACCTATTACAATTGGGTTACGCTACTAAAAATGATAGAAAGAGGGTTGATCATTATGACAACCAAACGCAAACCACCGACACTCCATCACAACAGTAAACAGGAAGTGAATAAAAAGGCGGTTTTATGGGTTGGTCTTAGCCTAGCTTTGATCATCATAGTCATGATCGTTTTACTTATTGTAAACGGTTAAAGCCAGCGGTATGTTTTGCGGGGGTTCGTCTGATCATGCCTATGCTGTGCTTGATAACGTTCTGTTGGAACCAGCAAGCCATCAGGCAAGGCCCCCTTCACTATCTTCACTTTTGTCCCCATAGGAATAAGATCAAATAACTCCTCTACATCTTCTTTCGACATACGGACACACCCATTGGATTCATCCCGTCCAATACTATCAGGTTCATTCGTTCCGTGAATAGCATACCTACTATCAGATAACTGCATGCCACGGCTACCAAATTCACCATTAGATTTACCATTCGGATTTACCACTTTATCTGTAATAACGAATTCAGCTATTGGCGTTTTGGATCCACCTAATCCCACTTTATAATTACGTAACATGATGTTACCACTAACGACAGCCAATCGATGGTTTTGTACATCAACAATGACTTCTAGTGGTTCTTTGAAATAGACATCATTCCCTATCGCGCTCGCCAATGGTGTAATTTCATTTCCCTTCGTAGTCCCCGAAGGTGACGAAGGCTGTGCTTTCGATAATTCACTAGCATACGCTGCATTAAGTTCACCAAAGTGACTCCTCATAACTTCTGTAGATCCAGATAGCCAATTCCGAGGGAAAGGTTGTACCAATTCACTCAGACTTATAGGAGGTCGCCCTTCTTGTAGTGCGAAAGATCGGATAGCCTTCGAGAGGACTAGAAGATCCTCCTGTTTTTTTATCCACAGACGTCCAGCAGCTTTGACCTTCGAATCCTCAGATGGTTCACATTCGCATTCAGCCGGATCATAGGATTGATACGTCACTGTTTTATCTTCATTTCTGTTTAATGTATACGCAATAGGCATACTACTTTTCCATAAGAGCCACTGATTTTGTTTTTCCATACCTAGAACAACAAGGTTGACAGGTATTGTTGCAGGACGAGACAACATATGAGATAAAATACGTTCCCTTTCTTGTAAGGAACCTACAGCTCGCGCAGTAAATAATGGAGTCGCAACAACATCAGAATTCAGCGTTGCTTTCTTATCGACCTTTATCTCTGATTGTTCCTCTACTTCACCTATTACATCTTGATCCACAGTAACGATAGGTTGATGGCCTGGCGCATCTATTGTTGTAGGTATAAAGATTAACAGCATCATCATAAGAGCTAGTAACAAGATACGAGCTTTATTCGAACGTCGTTCTTTATCACGTGTAAGCTGTAATAATCTATACTGATATTCTTCCCACAAATCATCTGGAACCTTACTATGTTCGAAAGCCTCATATACTTCACTAGATTGGTTAAAGCAATAATTTGCTTTTCCCTCTTCACCATTTTTTTCATATTCCTTACCCAATAAATACCATCCCATTTTATTCTCAGGATGCATCTGTACATATTTTTTGAGGTATAACGAATCCTTCATCTGGACCTCCAAAAACTTGTTTTAATTATTATATCGGCACATTAGACAAAAAAAAATAGGCACCTCCCTCACAGATTGTCCATGTGGAAAATACCTATCTAACCATTTTATGGATTTCATTCATTCAAAACTAACGATTTAACCCTCTTTATTAAAAGGAACGTCTGCAATTTTAATGGAATCTGTTGGACATCCATCACATGCATCATCGAGATCATCAAATAACTCTTCTGGAATTTCTGTCACACCATGATTAGCATCATCCTTGTAGATGACTTCAGCAATACCTTCATCATCATAATCGTAAATATCTGGCGCTGTTGCACCACACGCTCCACATGCAATGCATGTATCCTTCTCTACCCATGTATATTTAGCCATAATTTCCTCTTCCTCCTGTGTACCCATTCATTACTGACTGTGAGTTTAATATCATTTAGCCATAATATTAAACCAAAAAAAATGAATTTTCAAATCATTTTCGACATATTTGCTAAATGTTCAAACAATTATACTGAATTTCCATCCTCTTTATCCCTGAAATCCATTTGTAATGAAGTACCTCTAACTTTATGATTTCTAAGTAATACAGATGGGTCATCCCCTAACATACCCGCCGTCAGGACAGCATTCTCGCCAAATTTATTACGTAATAGATCCATTGCTTTGGTTAGTGATTCTTTCTTAGGTTGTTGTTCATAATTAAACAGATCTAATTGAATGGCTGATTCTTCTTTTGACGTAAGTTGTTGCAAAGTAACACCCAATAATCGGACAGGCTTATCCCAGCTCCAGTGTTCATTATATAATTTACATGCTTCCGTATAAATATCCTCTGTGTTTTCTGTCGGAGCACTCAACGTATGTGTTCGCGTAATCGTCTTCATATCTGGTGTACGAATGGTGATCTGTACCCCTCCAGCAACTAACTGCTTACGCCGAAGCCTACGGGCAACCTGATCACTCAGATTGAGAAGAACACGATTCACATCTTCTTTGAGATAGATATCCGAAGGAAGTGTTGTAGTATGTCCGATGGACTTGCTCTGTTCACGAATCTCCAATACAGGAGCGTGATCTATTCCATTCGCTGCCTGCTTCATCCATACACCAAGTATACCGAAGGCCTGTTTTAGTAAGTTTTCTTCACTTTTAGCTAATTGTCCTATCGTATGAATATTTAATTTACGCAATTTATCTGCCGTTCTACCACCAATACCAAATAATTGATCACATGGCTTATCCCACAGCACTTTAGGAACGTCACGAATGCGGAGTATAGTAAGACCGTTAGGTTTATTCATATCTGAAGCCATCTTTGCAAGCAATTTATTCGGAGCAATCCCGATAGAACAAGGAAGAGCGAGCTCCTCATAAATTTTCTTCTGAATGATTGTAGCAATCTCCTCAGGTGTACCAAATTGTTTGGATCCTGTAATATCTAAATAACATTCATCAATAGATGTCGCTTCCATACAAGGTGTGTATCCATAAGCTATCTCCATAAAAGCATTCGAATATTTACGATATGCATTGAAATCTGGGGGTATAACGATAAGATGAGGGCATTTCTTCAAGGCTTGATTCACTAACATTCCTGTCGAAATACCTAAACGTCTTGCAGCATAAGAACACGTCACGATAATTCCTTTACGGAGTTCAACACTTCCTGCTACAGCGGTTGGCTTCCCACGGTACATATGGGGTTCTTCCGCTTCATGTACGGAGCAGTAGAATGCGTTCATATCAACATGAAGTATAACCCTGCCTTTAGCCGGATAATATTCATCAAGGTTTCTCACACTAAAATCCTTTCTTCATCTATTATATAAATGAACTTAATGTCAGCATAACCCCCGTTAAACTACAGGTCAAGGGATCATGCTAAGACAAAATATTGAATTCTTTGTTACATTCCAGCATAGAAGTGATATAATGTTGAACTATAAAAATCACGTTAGGGAAAGACTTCCAAGGAGGATACCATGTCTACATCTATTTCTATATTTGATACAACTTTACGAGATGGCACCCAAGGTGAAGGAGTCAGTTTATCAGCTGATGATAAACTGAAAATCGCCAAAAAACTAGACGATTTGGGTGTTGAATATATTGAAGGTGGTATTCCAGGAAGTAACAGCAAAGATATCGAATTTTTTAAGAGAGTTCAAGCTTTAGGCCTTAACGCAAAAATAACAGCATTCGGAAACACTAGACGTAAAAACACAGAAGCAGCACAAGATCGGAATTTACAATCTATTATTGATTCCGGTGCACAAGCTGCAACCCTCGTAGGTAAGTCATGGGATTTCCATGTTCATACCGCACTACAGACAACATTAGAAGAGAATCTTGCTATGATCTACGATTCCATTGCTTATCTGAAACACAATGGACTTGAAGTGGTGTTTGATTCAGAACATTTCTTCGATGGATTCAAGAATAACCCGGAGTATGCCATTGCGGTTCTCAAGAAAGCACAAGATGCGGGCGCTAATTGGTTAACGATGTGCGACACGAACGGAGGAACATTACCACATGAGATTCATGATATCGTATCCTCAGTAGTCTCACAGATTCCACAAGCGAAATTAAGTATTCATACACACAATGACTGTGAACTTGCTGTAGCCAATACACTAAGTGCTATTCAAGCAGGAGCGCGTCAAGTTCAAGGTACTATTAATGGGTATGGTGAGCGGTGTGGAAATGCCAATCTATGTTCGATTATCCCTACTCTTCAGCTAAAGATGGGATACGACTGTATCGAACCCACTTCATTATCTCAACTATCTAACACTGCTCGATTTGTAAGTGAAATTGCTAATGTTCACATGCCTGTGAACCAACCTTACGTAGGCAATGCAGCATTTGCACACAAGGGGGGCATTCATGTCTCGGCAATCCTTAGAGATTCACGCACCTATGAGCATATTTCACCAGAACTTGTTGGTAACAAACAACGGATCCTTGTATCCGAATTAGCTGGTCAGAGTAACATCCTATCTAAAGCACAGGGAATGGGCTTAGAATTCGATCCAAGTAACGAGCAATCCCGTAAGGTCATTGATAAGATAAAAGATCTAGAACATCAAGGCTATCAATTCGAAGCAGCGGATGCTTCATTGGAGTTACTTCTGCGTGAAGCTAATGGACAGATATCTGAACTATTCAGCTTCGAATCATTCAAGATGCTTGTTGAGAAAAGTGCAGGTAAACCTGTTGTATCTGAAGCTTTTGTTAAATTAAACATTGATGGTCAGAGCGTCTATACCGCTGCAGAGGGAAATGGACCCGTCAATGCACTTGATAATGCGCTACGTAAGGCTCTTGTGCAATCCTTTCCAATCCTCAAAGAAATGCACCTTTCTGACTATAAAGTTCGCGTCTTAGATGAGAAAGATGCCACAGCAGCTAAAGTACGTGTCCTTATCGAATCCAAAAATGTGAATAGTACATGGAATACCGTTGGAGTGTCAGGCAATGTCATTGAAGCCAGTTGGGAAGCGTTAGTCGATAGTATTCGCTATGCCCTCTTAGGTCAAAGTCCACAAAATGCAACAGAAATGGACAACAACGGGCAACATGGCCTTGTTAATCATTAACTGTTACGAAATGTTCTAATGTTTTCATAAAAAGCACGGTAGCCAGGTGGCTACCGTGCTTTTTAGCAACAGTTATGATTGAATTAGCTTTTTCACCTTTTTCTCTAAATCTTTCTCAGATACGATACCAAGAATAATCTCTTGAATAACGCCGTGCTTATCAATCAATACATTCGTAGGAAATACTGCCCCTTTGTATTGATCAAATACCGTTGATTCTAAATCCAGCATCACTGGAAAATCGATATGATATTTATCTACGAATTTTTCAGCATTCTTCTTATTATCATACTTGGTAACATTTACTCCAAGTATGGTAAGTTCTTTTTGATACGTATCCGCCAGTTTAATTAATTCAGGAGCTTCTTCCTGACAAGGGTCACACCACGAAGCCCAGAAGTTCACAATAACAGCTTTCTCTTGCTCGCCACCTACATGATACTTCTCCCCATCCAATCCTTCTAAGGAGAACGGAGGAGCTAACAATCCCGCTTGTGGGCCTGTCTCCGTAGGAAGAGGTCGATCCATCTGAAATACAGCTTGAATCCTCGAACTTGAACCTGTATTCTGAAAAATAGCGATCGCTATCAGAATTAATGCAGCGATGACAATATAACCATTACGTTTCATGACATATCGTTTCCTTTACGTTAAGTTGTTACCTATTATTCTACCCTCTTTCTTCAAGAACTTACAATTGATTCATACTATCCATAAACAAGTCTAACCGGCTTCGCCGTTCTTTAGCCGCAAAGCAACGTTTAGCGTTGAAATATAAGCTTAAATTATATATAAAAAGGACTTCTGCGAGAACGCAGAAGCCAAAGAAGAGAGAGGGGTAAATCAAAATGACCAAACTTCCAGTAAATGATGAAATGTTTATTGATGCTGCCGTAGCTCGGGAGCTTACAGCGCACACACTTCTTCAGCTACCACGAGAAGCTTGCGGGGTCTTACTGGGTACTGCTACAGCGGGCGGCATACGAATTGAGCAATTTCAACCCATCCGTAACGTAGCGCCAGACCCGCTGCACGCATTCACTTTCCATCCAGAAGAATGGATTCCGATCTGTCTGAAATCTGAAAAGTTAATAGGAATTGTACATTCCCATCCCCATTCACTTCCCATCCCTTCTCAAGATGATTTAACCCATCTACATGCGTATGGACATTTATTGGATGTATATTTGATCTGTTCACCTATTCAAGATGGCACATCTATTAACATCCAGGCCTATCGTATCGTTCATCCTACCTATCACTCTAATACAGAAACAACGCAAATCTATGGTCTCACACCCACCCAGTTAACACTGACTTAAGTAAGCATATAGATCTCCCAGGGTGTCTACCCTGCGCTTCGAAAGATCCTCCATATAAGATTGCCAGAGCTTGGCTGTCATCAATGCATCCTCTAAAGCATGATGTCTTCCTTTAATGGGAATATCATGATCCATTAGTAATTCATCGAGACCATATCCTCCTCGCTGCGGTTCAAGCCAGCGAGCGATCATCATCGTGTCAATCACACGATGGCCTAAGTTTACCTTTGACGTCTTCCACAAAGCCGCATTCAAGAATGCCTTGTCGTGAGCGCTACCGTGAGCGATGAGCACTCTTCCCCCGACAAAAAACATAAAGTCATGCAGACCATTCATTAGTGTTGGAGCGCCATCTGTCATCTCCTGTGTGATTCCTGTTAATTCAGTAATAGATTCCGGAACAAGCTTACGGCAATTCACCAATGAGTAGAACTGTTCTTCTTCTATAATCTCTTCACCCACCATTCTAACAGCACCGAAAGATAAAATTTCATCCCCGTGTTGATGAGCGAAACCTGTCGTTTCAAGATCGAATACAACGGTTTCGAGTTTAGATAAAGGAACACTAAGAACCTCAGGTCTACGTTGTTCTCTCATTAATGAACGAATAAATGCCATATGTTGAGCGGTAGGGGCTCCCATTACAGACGCTATAGCAGAAGGTATACCTCCCTGCCGAAACGTGCTCCATAATCCATTGTTACCCCGTACCGGCTCCTTCATTTATTTCTCCTTTCCGCGTAACGCAACTGACGTTGTAGTGCTCTATGTGTCCTTTTAACTACACCTAAGCATTCACGAAGTTCTTGCATTAGCGGTTTTTTCTTAAGCTCTTTCTCTGATAAATAGTTACTGCTGATGTACAGCCCATCTGATACTATAAATGGCGTACTCACCCTTCGTTTCACAGATATTTCAAAAGCCATTTGACAGCTTTCTAGCAACACATTGTCAGAGTCCAAAGATAATAACTTTTCTAATCTTTTTTTAGTGGAGGTTTCTCTCACACCAAATTGCAAAGCCATGAACCTCACGAAATTTACTAATGGGATATACAGCCCGTATTTAATATCAAAACCACCAGCATGCTCACCAAAACGTTCAGTCACCACTTGTCCTAGTACGTTTAATGTTGCCTTGTGCCTGACCGTATTCCGTAATATAGCATCATGAAGGTTAGGAACGTTCTTGAACCCGCGATAGAAAACTTCTTTCAACCCATCAGCTAAGCTCTGATCTCCAGCAATGTGACGCATATCCGCAGCAATAATTAGATAACGAATAGGTTCCCAACTCAGATCATTTTGCCAATTTGTTAAAGTCTCTTCCCATTCTTTCAAGGATTTCCTCCAAAGTGGTTCCGAGCACATGACCTTTCCCTTACATTTGTCATATCCTAAGTACGCTAATTGATCACATAAAAGGTTAGAAAACAATTCAAAATATTGATCTTTATAGTCGTGTGACTCATCACTCAGAACAAGACCATTATCTTGATCACTCCACATGGTAGATTCCATGCGTCCTGCACTACCGAATACGATAAAAGAATAAACAACGGGAGGCAGACCATGTCCGCCCTCCATCATCTCTTTCTCACAAAGGTTCAATGCTCTAATTGTAATTAGATCATGCATCTGATTAATAAGTAACAACCACTCCGAGACCGGCATGATAGTCCTCAACTGTTGAAGATGACTCTGGTATGCGATACGTTGTTCCTTTAATTGGTCCCACGAGCTCGCATCTGTAATCCCTGTAAAATCTAAATTGGGATCCATTGAAGTCAGCGATTTCATGTTGTACGCCCCTCTCCTCCGAGCATTCTGATCTGTATTTCAACCAGAATATCAGGACATGATTTCCATTTAGTTCACAGGGGGAGTCGATTTATTCAGACGGGATAAAGCTTCAGCATCTGTAAGCAATTTCATTTGCTCTGGATATCCATAAGTTCCATGCTCACTAATATCTAGACCCATCATTTCTTCTTCTTCTGTAACACGAATTCCCATCGTAGCTTTCATAACTCCAAGAATAATAGCTGAGATCACTAATACAAATGCGAAGGTACCTGCAACACCTAACGCTTGAACTCCTAATTGGTGAAGACCACCACCATAGAACAATCCCGCTTGACCTACACCCGTCGATTCAGCCAATTCTGCTGTTGCGAATAATCCTGTTGAAATAGCTCCCCAGATCCCTGCAATACCATGAACAGATACAGCGTAGATCGGATCATCTAGACCAGCACGTTCTAACCATTGACCTGCTAAGAATGCTATCGTACCCGCAACTGCACCAATGAGAACTGCAGCCCAAGGTTCAACGAAAGCACAAGAACCTGTTATAGCTACCAATGCAGCAAGTACACCATTTAGCATACTTGGAATATCACCCTTACCAAATACCAACCATGAGATTGCAAGTGCCGCGAGTGCTCCTCCAGCAGCTGCAATATTAGTGTTAAGGGATACGTATCCGAAGAAATCGCCTAACCCTGATAACCCACTACCTGGATTAAATCCAAACCAACCAATCCAGAGAATAATAACACCCAGTACAGTATATACCTGGTTATGTCCTGGAATAACATTTGGTTTACCTTCTTTATTATATTTCCCTAGACGTGGTTTCAATAAGAATGTTGCTACAAGAGCCGCTGTTGCACCTGTCAAATGAACTACAGTTGATCCGGCATAGTCTTGCATACCCATTGTTCCAAGCCATCCTCCACCCCATACCCAGTGAGCTACGACTGGATATATGACAAGCATGAACAATGTACCAAAGATAATATAAACACTCAGCTTAGCACGTTCCGCCATACCACCTGAGGCAATAGCTAATGCGATCGCTGCAAAAGATAATTGAAATAGGAACTTAACGGTTAAAGATACATCCGAGAAAGCGAGGGAATCGAATGAACTAGCCATATCTTCTCCACTTAAGAAAAAGCCTGTTGTACCAATAATTCCATTACCATTACCAAACCCTAGACCGAATCCAACGGCCCAGAAAACAATAACGGAAATTCCTAAAGTTAATATTGTTTTACCTGCAACGTGACCGGCATTCTTCATTCGAACTGATCCAGCTTCTAATAGTACAAATCCAGCTTGCATGAAGAACACGAGCATAACCGCTAGAAAAACGAAGACCGAATTAATTCCCGCTTGTAATTGTGCATTCGTTGCACCGTCATCTGCAAAAGCACTCAAAGGAAAAGCCAACAGCGCAAGCATTCCAAAAGCAATCCCCAACATTCTCTTTTTCATGATTCCCACTCCCTCTAATGTATTTATATGTTATATATGCTTACACAGGATGAAACTCTTATTGCCATTATAAGCAAAACGGGTTATTTTTGACAAGACTTTTTTTAAAATATTTATCATCTAACAATTCATGTTATGTATTGTCTTGATTCAACTTACATTAGAGAGCATAACGTTTGACTGTATGGTTATCCATCAGGTATCATAATTTAATGGATATGATGAGAGTTTCAATCATACTTTATATTAAACGGGGTGATTCACATTGGGGATATGATATTGTACCGGATCGGAGAGTTAGCAAAGGTAGCCGGCGTTAGCCAAAGAACAATCGACTACTATACTAAATTAGGATTAATTACTCCTGAAAGTCGAACAGAGAAAAATTATCGCCTTTATAGCTTTGAAACCTCTGCGCGTTTAATGCGTATTAATCAATTAAAACAAGAGAAGTATACTTTGGAAGAAATAAAGGAAAAACTCGACAAATGGAACACGATCACCGAGGAAGCTCAGGTATCGGACAAACTAACCCATCTAGAACAGTGTATGCTGCAGTTAGAGAAAGAGGTTAAGGAACTCAGTCCTTTCATTGAACAAATGAAGCCTGTGCAAGCTAAACGCATGCTGACACAGCTGCTCCCTTCGGGAGCAGCTTGCATAGAAGCATTGAAGCTCTTATTGGATCACGGACCATTGATGTGAATCCTTCAGAACAATTCGAGGTATAACTATTAATAGGAGGTCAAGTAAATGAATTCTAATTCCATGTTTATTCTCATCATTATTGCGTTTATTTTCTCACTATGGGCGCAATTTCGAGTTAAAGGTACATTTAATAAATGGGCAAAGGTAGAGAATCATAACGGTCTTACAGGATATGAAGCTGCTCGACGCATGCTCGATGCAAACGGTCTACAAGATATACCGATCGAACCTGTAAGAGGTTCACTAACCGATCATTATGACCCTATCCACAAAGTCGTACGCTTATCCGAACCGGTGTATTACGAGAACACTATCTCAGCTGTCTCAGTAGCCTGCCATGAGATCGGCCATGCCATTCAACACAAAGAAAGTTATCCCATGTTAGTCTTGAGACATCGGATGTTCCCTGTCGTGAATTTCGCTTCAGGATTAGCACCATTCTTACTCATTGCAGGAATTATTTTTTCTTACACCAATCTAATTGGTCTAGGGATCATTTTCTTCTCCGCTGCTGTTGCCTTCCAAGTTGTTACTTTGCCTGTTGAATTCAATGCCAGCAGTCGCGCTCGTAACATTATGGTAGAACAAGGCTACATTACGAACGATGAAGAACGTGGTGTTGCCAAAGTATTAAATGCCGCTGCTTTAACTTATGTGGCCGCTGCTTTAATCTCTCTTCTTGAGTTAATTCGATATATCATGATGTTCACTAGTAGTCGCGATTAATAGTTACAACAAAAGAAACCCCGATCGGTTAAGAACCGAACGGGGTTTTGTTATTTGTAGTTATAAGTTCGAAATAATGAAGTAAGAAATTACGAAATGCCTGAGCAACTAAAGGGAGCTTGTCATCTGATCTATGAATTAATCCAATCGTACGTGTGACTCTAGGTTCACTTATTTTAACTCGTGCAGGTTGTAGTGGATTACTTTGAAAGAAAGCCATTCCTGGCAAAAGACTAACACCCATCCCCGCTGCAACAAGCCCACGAATGGTATCTGTTTCCTCCCCCTCAAATGCTATCTGAGGTGTAAATCCAGCTTCAAGACAAGCTTGCCAAACAATGGGACGTAAAGAATAGCCCTTACTAAACAAAATGAATTTATCATCTTTCAATTGATCCAATGTTATAGACTCTTCTTGAGCCAGTGGATGGTTGAGAGGTAGAATAGCGTACATCTCTTCAGTTAGGACCACATCTCCCTCTACCTGATCATGACCTTCAGGAAATGGAGATATGAATGCAAGGTCCACTTCAGCAGATATAACGTCCTTTATCAGTGATGGATACATTCCTTGTTTGAATCGAAATTTCACATTAGGATAACGTTTTTTAAATTCTGACACCACCGATGGGATCAGATGAATACCTAGACTGTGTGGAAAACCAATGCGGATCTCCCCTCGCTCAGGATCCAGGAATTCATGGACCTCAGCAACAGCCTTATCTAAATCCTTCATCAGACTCTCAACACGTTTGCAGAATAAATGACCAACAGGAGTTAATTGCAGATTTCTTCCCTTTTGCATAAACAAATCTACGCCTAGCTCCTGTTCCAATTGATGGATCTGCCTACTCACAGCAGACTGAGCTACATGAAGTTCCTCGGCTGCTTGAGTTACATGCTCTTTCTGTGCAACTTTCATGAAATAGTGCAACTGTCTCAGTTCCACGCGGGTGATCTCTCCATTCTAGAATGTATGATCTTGATCTTTAGTTATCGTCGTCGTAATTTAAGCAATCTGATAATAAGTCCATATATGAAGAAACCTCCAACTAGACCGCCAAGATGTGCCATCCAGTTGATACTTGCAACAACGAATGAAAATACAACTCCAAACATAAGCATAGCATACAATGTCTTGCGTGAGGCCTCATCCATAATTTTTCGTTGAAACAATGCAATGTACAAGAAAGCACCGTACACCCCATAAATAGCCCCTGAGGCTCCTACAGATATAAACAACTCACCTATTTGAGTGAAGTAAGCAGATGATAGAACATTTGCTATAATGCCACTCAACATATACAACACAGCATATCTCCACCAACCCAGTAGTCGTTCAAGAGGTGGCGCAAATACTAATAAAGCAAAGCAATTAAACAACAGATGCTCAAACCCATTGTGAAGAAACATTGAGGTCACAAACCTCCAGCTTTCTCCTTCATATACCAACGCACCAAACTTATACAGCGTCTCTCGATTGGTAGATCCGCCATTGAAAGTTAAAACGAAGAACATAATAATGTTAGCCAACAACAATAGCGATGTTACAGGGTAATACTTCAAATAACTTTTCCAGTTTTCATATCGGATAAATATCATAGTACCCTTCCTTTACTCTATACTAACAACATAAGCATTGGTAATGCTATTCCAAAAAGACTATAATTACTTTGACAGTCTTTACTTAATTCAAAATATCAAGGAGGAAAATCACATTGGCACAAGAACGTACTGGTATTGCAACTTTTAAGAGTAACCCTATTACATTGGTTGGACCTAAATTAAAAGCAGGTGATTCCGCTCCTGACTTCACAGTTAGTAAGAATCTTCTTGAAGATGTTTCACTTAAAGATTATGCAGGAAAAATCAAACTTATCAGTGTTGTTCCTTCTCTAGACACAGGAGTATGTGATGCACAGACTCATCGTTTCAATGAAGAAGCTGACAAATTAGGTGACGACGTTATCATCCTTACGATCAGTATGGACCTTCCATTCGCACAAGATCGTTGGTGCGGTGCAGCAGGTGTAGAACGCATTGTAACACTATCTGACCATAAGTCAGCTTCATTTGGAGAAGCTTATGGTGTACTAATCAAAGAATTCCGTCTTGATATGCGCTCGATCTTTGTAATCGACAAAAACGATAAGATCACTTATGTTGAATATCTTGCTGAAATGACTGAACATCCAAATTATGAAGCTGCTGTAGCAGCTGTTAAATCATTGCTGTAATTTACGTTTTAAAAAAGCGGGAGAAAGAGACTATCTTTCTCCCGCTTTTTTCTTCATATAACGTGTACAAATTATTGCGATACTTTGTATTTAGCCAACTTCTTATCTAACGTACCAAATAAATGTAGAATGAATCGATAATTCGCTCCCAAATCACCAAGCGAACCTCTAGAGGCAGAATATATATCCACAGCACTACGCACAGGACCAACCGAAAGAATAGATACAGTAATGTCCACAGTACGTCCAAAAGAAGTCTTTTTCTCTAGAATAATCTCTCCAACAGATGGAACTTCATGCAGAACTTTGTACCCTGGAATTTTTTTGAGCGTGGACGAAATTTCCTCCCATGCCTTGTCTTTCGATAAATTGTAATAGCGCGTTTTCATTTTAGGATCTTTCGCTCGGTCACCCGTTCCTTCTTGACTACGTATGATCCCCACTAAAACTCTCTTTAACGACAAGACCGTTCCCCCTTTATATATATCCATCAATACCTAATAGTTTAACATTGAACTCTTCAGAACAAAAGAGGTTGACTACAGAATCTCATAATCCAACCAAAAATAGCATTCCAATATCGATAAATCTTCGACATTGGAATGCTACTAACAAAATCATTATAAATAAAAGGAATCCCGCTTATGCCGTCCGGTTAAATTGTCTTCTGAACCTGCAGTAGCAGGTGGGTGACCGCAGAAATGTTTTTGAAGTCCCCATGTCATATAGACAGGGCGTTTCAGCTACGCTTCTTATTGATCTCCCTAGACATCATCATTGGTTCAAAATAACGATTAACCGTGGCGAACATCGCAGGATGTGATTTTATTATAATCCCAATGAATATAAAAGTAAACTCAAATGAAGCCGTTTTCTCAATCCATTTTATTACAACTTCATTTCGCTGTTTATGATTTATGTCCAGTCATATTTTCTTCAATAGAAGATACTTCTATTTCATTCTCTTCGGCAATCTTTTCTTGTTTCTCTTCTTCCAACAATCTCAAACGTTCTGCTTGCTCCTGCATCTTCAGGAAAGATCCATGGAAATTAAAGAACGCCCACAAAGCGATGATCGTGATACTGAAGAAGATGATTACTACTGGGTACATTGAAGAAATGTATAACAATAACCCTGTCCCCAATACCGTAGCAATCATTCGAAATGGACGAATAATCGTTAGAAGAACAGCATTTTTAATAATAAGTAAAATACCCATGTGATAATGGACAACCATAGAGAAGAAATTAAACATGGATACAAGTAGTACAAATAACAGAAGGAGCATGACTCCACCAATTAACTGCAGGTTATCCATGGTCATATAAACCTTATAATCTACCCACATAATCACTACTAGTAATGTATAAAAGATACCACCAATCATCGATTGTTTATAATTATCTTTATACCCCTTAAAAAAGGTACGAAAGATTGGCACATCTGAATCACCCATTACCCATTTACGTACGACATTAAATAAAGCAGAAATGGCCGGGAACAATGTAAACGGTGCCAAGATACCCATAACCCAATTTAACAATACGTGATCATTTGCCGTCGCTTCCGTCTGCTGAAGCATAATAAATTTAAGTAATAATACAAGTAGAAATGGCGACGAACAGACTAGCCACAGAATGTTACTATACGCAATCCTCGTAATCCATTCTGTTAATTTATAGATTCCTCCCATGGTTCCTTTAAATTCCAAGAATTCTCCTCCTCAGTAAACAAGCTTGTACATAATAATATACCGTATTTAGTATGAACAATACCAGTGTCTAATTTCAAAAGATACGTTAGGTACTTTAGATCTCCCAATTTCTAGTTATGTATATGCTATCTCATGTAATTATTGAGCATAAAGAAAAAGACGAAGTGTATAATACTCTTCGTCTTTTATTTATGATCATCCTATTATTCGAAAGAACTGTCAGGACGTTTAGCTGGACGGCTAGTGTTGCTACTGCTTGGACGTGGTTTGTTCGTACGTGCAGAAGAATCACGACTAGCTCCACCATCTTTGTTGTAGCTGCTTTTACCTGCGTATCCACCGCGACTTCCGCCACCACTGCTATCACGATCACGGCGATAATTACCACTACCGCTACCACCTGAACCTGATCCATTACGTGAACCACCGTAGCTACCTGATGGTTTACGACCGTTACGAATGTCTGGTTTACGACGTTTCGCACGCATTGGATCTTCTGGAGTCAAATGGATATCTGTATCCTTTTTCTCACCAGTCAATAATTTCATAGCTGCAGTTAACAATTGAACGGAATCATATTGTTCCAACAATTGAATTGCAATGCCTTTGTACTCGTTCAAATCACCATTCTCCAACGTTTCAAGCAATCTTTCAGCTGTAACGCGTTGTTTACCTTCAATAGCCTCAGCCATTGTTGGAAGTGGTTTACGTGTAATGCGGTGACGAGTAACACGCTCGATGAAGTGGAAATGATCCATTTCACGTGGTGTTACGAACGACCAAGCCGTTCCTTCTTTACCGGCACGACCCGTACGACCGATACGGTGTACATAACTTTCTGGATCTTGAGGTAGATCGAAGTTAATAACATGTGTTACACCCGAAACATCAAGTCCACGTGCTGCAACGTCTGTAGCAACAAGAACATCAATACTTCCATCACGGAACTTACGCATTACTGCGTCACGTTGATTCTGTGACAAATCACCATGTAGTCCGTCTGCTGAATATCCACGTTTCTGTAAAGCTTCAGACAATTCATCAACACGACGTTTAGTACGTCCAAATACGATAGCAAGTTCAGGAGATTCCATGTCAATTAGACGGCTAAGTGCTTCGAATTTTTGACGTTCTGGAACTTCAATGTACGCTTGATCGATAAGTGGAGCACTTACGTGCTTAGGAATAACAGATACGTGTTCAGGGTTATTCAAGAACTGCTGAGCAAGCTTCTGAATGTTAGCAGGCATCGTTGCAGAGAATAACATCGTTTGGCGTTCTGCTGGAACCAACTTCAGAATGGATTGGATATCATCCATGAAACCCATATCAAGCATTTCATCTGCTTCATCCAATACAACAGTTTGAACATCAGTCAATTTAATTGTTTTACGGTTAATATGATCAAGAAGACGTCCAGGTGTTCCAATGATAACCTGAGGTTTGTTCTTAAGGGAACGAATCTGACGGCTAATATCTTGACCACCGTAAATAGCTAATGAACGAATTCCTTTGAAGCGAGAAAGCTTACCGATTTCTTCTGCTACTTGAATTGCAAGCTCACGAGTTGGGGTCATGATCAACGCCATAATTCTTTCTTCTTCTTTAGGGATTTTGGAAATCAAAGGTAAACCAAATGCTGCTGTCTTTCCGGTACCTGTCTGTGCTTGACCGATCAGATCTCTTCCTGACATAGCGATAGGAATAGCTTGGTCTTGAATTGGCGTAGATTCTTCAAATCCAAGCTCCGTAATTGCTTGGAGGATCTTAGGCTCCAAGCCAAATTCTGCAAATGTTTTCAAATATATTCATGCTCCTTCTATATAGTGGACATTCCACTTTGTCGTTCAAGTAGACATTCCACATTCATCTCTGTATTCTTAAGTAGCGGCATACGTATAGGGTAGCCATACATGCCGTAAATATTGTATGAACGAATGGTTGAATGTTCATACCTTTTATCCGGATTTTTAACCTTTTAAATGACTATTCGGTTATTATTTAGCCGAAATAATGCAAAAATAATACTATTGTACAACCCTACTCAAGAACATCCAATACATTATATCACAAAACAAATTGTTATTACTACTAAGTTACTCTGTTTTTTAAAAATTTAGCATAAAGCTGACATTAAGAGGTGGTTTATTTTGTTAAAAGATGGTTGGAATGCATTTGTTGTTATTCTCGGCGCCGTAGCTATAGCATGCGGTTTTAATTTATTTCTTATTCCGCACCAATTATTAAGTGGTGGTGTTTCTGGAGTATCCTTACTAATCAGTTATTTCAGTGATTTCAGTCTAAGTACCTTGTACTTAGTGATCAATATCCCTATTCTTATTGCAGGTTGGTTTAAATTGGGCAAACGTTTCATTGGTCTCAGTATTCTTTCCGTTGCGGCAACCACATGGTTCCTAACCCTTATTCCAGTGAAGCTTATTGTAACGGATTATCTTCTCGCTAGTGTATTTGGAGGGGTTCTCGTTGGTTTAGGAAGCGGCGTGTCCTTCCGAGTAGGAGGATCTTCAGGAGGATTTGACATCATTGGCTCGCTTGTCACACGTTACAGGGATTTCCCAGTTGGAAATATTATCGTTGGAATGAATGGCATGGTCATTCTTGCGGCAGGATATTTAAATGACAATTGGAATGTTGCCTTAGCTTCTATGGCTTCCATTTACATCAGTGGTAAGGTATTGGATCTCATCCACATTAGTCACATCAAAGTAACAGTATATATTGTGACCAATCAGACCGAAGATCTACTTTCTAAATTACTTAAAATTCCACGTGGTGTTACCAAGATCAAGACGGAGGGTGCATTCTCTCATGAACCCCGAGATATGCTGATGACCGTTACAACTCAGTACGAGCTAGCAGAACTGAAACGAATTATCAAACAATCAGATCCGAATGCTTTTGTTAATATTGTAGAAACGGTAGGCATTATGGGATCATTCCGCAGGAGATGATTTTTACGGAATGCCATATGATGTCTTCACATAATGTGGTATATTAGAGATGCGCTATTTCCGTTCATATCCATGATTCTGATTCACCCCTTACAGCTAAGGTCGAAAGATTTTTCCTATTCGCTACTCAAGAAATTTGATGGTAAGAATTCAAAGGAGAAAGGGTGATTTTTGTGGAAATGGAATCGGTCAAACTGTCTCAGATTGTTAAGCGCTGGTATCCTGATATGTTACCTTTCTTAAAACAAAAAGAACTTAACTCCCTCATTATGTTACGAGACGGACTAAGTATTCTTGAACCCCATGATGCTATGGAGATTATTCAAATTAGTATTTGTGAACACCAGAATCTTGCACATCTTCATTAACAGAAGTTAGTTAGTTATTCATGCCGTCTCTTCCCCATTTTTGGCGGAATAGGCGGCATTTTATCTTTTATCTTTGTTTTATTTCTTGCATTTACGGTTAAAAACGACAATAGGTTGTTTTAGATTACTGAATGTTACAAAGATGTTGTTTTTAATTACTCACGATTTCTATATAATCATAAAAGTGAGAACGCATACGCCAAGGGAGAGATACATAATGAACATCATTTGGGCTTTAATGGTTTTATTAATGGGAAGTACGACGGGTCAGCAAGCAGAGAACCCGGGCTCATTAAGTACGTTGCAATCATCTATTCATTCCGTTGTAGCTGCAGCACAAGGTAAAGGGACCGAAACAACCTTAGGTACAATTGATCCATCTAAACCAACTGTCAAAGTTGACCCGCAGACGGATGCTCCTATTGTTAAGGGGATTTATGTCACAGCTTATAGTGCTGGTGGATCACGAATGACCGAGTTACTTGATCTGATTGATTCAACTGAACTCAATGCCATGGTTATTGACCTTAAAGATGATGCTGGATACATAACGTATAAGACCGAAAACCCAATCCTTCAAGAACTGGGTAAACCTCAACCTTTCATTGGTGATATTCAGAAACTTATGGTGCGGTTAGAGAAACATAAAGTATATCCTATTGCACGCATTGTCGTATTTAAGGACACGATCCTTGCTACGAAGAATCCAGAACTTTCATTTGTGAAAAAGGATGGAACACTATGGAAGAATGGAAACGGAGACGCGTTTGTCAATCCCTATAGCAAGGAAGTATGGGATTACAACATCGAACTAGCTAAAGAGGCAGCAAAGCTAGGATTCAAGGAGATCCAATTTGACTACGTTCGTTTTCCAGAAGGATTTGAGAAACGTGCCGACTCCATGACTTATGTTAAAAATGATGCATCTCGTGTCGATATCATCACTGAATTCGTAAAATATGCACGCCAAGAATTGGCTCCGCTCGGCATTCGTGTGTCGGTTGATATTTTTGGGTATGCTGCATCCGTTCCTGCTGCTGAAGGAATTGGACAAGATATGGTCAAAATTTCAGGAAATGTCGATGTCATTGCACCTATGGTATACCCAAGTCATTATTCCACAGGTTGGTTTGGTGCTACAAATCCAGATAAAGAACCTTATAAGACTATCAAAGGTTCGATGGTCGACACTCATAAGAAATTAGAGACGCTCGGAGAGCAGAAACCGATTATTCGACCTTGGATTCAAGATTTCACCGCTAGTTGGCTCGGAAGTGGACACTATAGCAAATATGGTAAACATGAAGTTGAAGAGCAAATTCGCGCAATGAAAGAAATGAATGTGAACGAATATCTTTTATGGAATGCTAATAATAGATATAGTAAGGGTGTAACTTACAAATAGTTTACATGTGCCGTAATCTTTGCCAAAAAGGCCCGGTTATTCTAACCTGGGCCTTTTGCATATGAATATATCTAACGTATTACAAGTTCATTAGCTTGGTAATCTAGAAAGGGATACGTATGAAACCAACCTTAACAATAAAAGAGAAATTCAAACAATTTCTAGTCATCCTAATACCTATTTTAATTACACAAATTACATTATCAGCTATCACTTTCTTTGACACGAATATGTCAGGTAAGTCTAGCTCCATTGATCTTGCTGGGGTTGCCATTGGTTCTAGTCTCTGGGTACCTATTCAAGTTGGACTTAGCGGAATTCTCATGGGACTAACCCCCATCGTGTCTCAACTAATAGGAAACCACCAATCGAATAGAGTTTCCTATCAAGTTATACAAGCCCTTTGGCTCTCTATTTTTCTCGGTATACTCGTATTACTCATCGGAGGATCCCTCATTTCACCCGTGCTGCATGCGATGAACTTAGAATCCGGTGTACGCGATATTGCTTTTCGATTCCTCATAGGTATCTCTATTGGAATTATCCCTTTGTTCGGGTACACAGTATTACGAAGCTTAATTGATGCACTAGGCGAGACCCGCATATCAATGACCATTACGCTTATTGCATTACCTATTAACGTCAGCCTTAATTATCTATTGATCTTCGGTAAATGGGGCTTTCCTCGTCTTGGTGGTGCAGGAGCAGGTATCGCTTCAGGTATTACGTATTGGTGTATATTTATCATTGCGATCTGGCTTGTTCATCGTAAACAATCATTTGCTTCCTTAGGCATATTTCACAAATTCCATAGAATATCTCTAAAAGCCTGGAGAGAATTATTAAAGATAGGTGTACCTATCGGATTCTCCATCTTTTTTGAAACAGCTGTCTTTGCTGCAGTAACCTTATTAATGAGTCAATTTAATACGGCTACGATTGCGGCACATCAGGCCGCACTGAATTTCGCGACGACGTTATACATGATTCCTTTAAGTATATGTATGAGTCTTACTATTTTGGTCGGATTTGAAAAAGGTGCGGGGCGAACTAAAGATGCCAAACAATATGCGTTTCTTGGAATCGGCAGCGCTGTTGTTCTATCCCTTGTAACCGCCGTTATACTTATCTTTGCTAGTAAACAGGTAGCCTTTCTCTATTCAGATGAAAGTCATATCATTGAACTCATTCAACATTTCTTAATCTATGCGATCTTCTTCCAAATATCAGATGCGATTGCGACACCCACACAGGGGGTATTACGTGGTTATAAAGATGTAACTCCTGCTTTCATTATTGCCTTTATCTCTTACTGGGTGATCGGTCTTCCTGTTGGCTATGTATTAGCTAATTATGCATCTCTTGGAGCAGACGGCTATTGGTTGGGCTTGATCACTGGATTGGCGATTGGAGCGACCCTTCTCCTTAGAAGGCTTATCTATATTCAGCGTCGTGATACAGTCACTGTATCTTGAGTACCATTGCTATACCTATACTTGAGACTACGATATCAAAATAATGCATACAAAAAATGGCAGACCAAGATAACATCTTGGTCTGCCATTTCCATTCCGTCTAACACTCTTAGTACAAATTATTGAGATAAACGTGCTGCTAGTTCATACAATTCGATATTGAAATCTTTTTTACTGTTAACAACCTTATCAATATCAGTAAGAACTAATTCATTTCTAATAATACCACAAGCTTTATCCGATTCGCCGGCAATAAGCATACGCACAGCGAAATCTCCTAAACGACTCGCAAGGTTTCTATCTGCAGGTGTTGGCGTACCTCCACGTTGAATGTGACCAAGTACTGTAACTCTCGGTTCCAATGTTGGGCAACGCTCTACTAGTTGTCTAGCTACATCCTCACCAGTACCTGCACCCTCAGCAACGATTACGATACTGTGGCGTTTACCATGCGCGAAATTCTGCTTCATACGCTCAGCAATTTCATCCATGTCGAAAGGTACCTCAGGAACAATGATCGTCTCTGCTCCTGATGCAAGACCCGCATGTAACGCGATATCTCCACAATGTCTACCCATAACTTCCACAATGGACGAACGCTCATGAGAAGACATCGTATCTCTTAGTTTATTAATTGCATCCACTACAATACTTACTGATGTATCAAAGCCGATTGTGAAATCTGTAAAAGAAATATCGTTATCAATGGTGCCTGGTAGAGCCATTGTGTTGATTCCAAGTTTACTCAACTTATTAGCACCATGATACGAACCATCACCACCGATAACTACGAGGCCGTCAATCCCACGGTTACGAAGAATATCTGCACCCTTTTGCTGACCTTCAGGTGTCATAAATTCTTTACATCGAGCGGACTGAAGAACCGTTCCCCCACGTTGAATGATATCCCCTACACTACGTAGATCCATCGAGAATATATCATCATTTAGTAGTCCTTGATAACCTCGTTGAACACCATACACCTCTAGACCATAATACAATCCACTACGCACAACTGAACGCACTGCTGCGTTCATCCCTTGAGAATCGCCACCACTTGTTAATACTGCTATTTTTTTTACTGACATGATTTCTCTCTCCTCCTTTTATCTTTATAAACGTTTACGAATCCAGCGACTATTCATGAAAAAGAATATCCGGGTAAGCGGACTCCCCTTCATCAATTGTCTTGAGGCAAAAATAACTTCCTGTTGCTCACTAACTTTAGGATCAGATAAGTAGAGGGCCAATAGTCCCTCAATAATCATCCGATGAAACGGAGAAGAAGGAATTGCTGTAACGTCCCTTCTTGCAGACTCTGCAATCATGGTGATCCGTTCTAGCAACATTTCTGTATCTTTATAATAATTACAGAAATTAAGATCTCCGCCCGATTGATCCTCTTCCTGGTCAATTAAATAATCCAACATAATATGTAGGCAGCATACATGTGGAAAATAAGATTTATGAATGGAAGCTGCTCCATCATCGGATAATCCGGTATCAGTTGCAGCAAGAAACAGCATAAAAACAGCTAACGTCGACCCTGTAGCAGCAGCGAATTCCTGCCACTCCAAATGAGGAGTGCGGTGTTTGTGTATCGACCACCAATTCAATAGTGCATCCTCTCGATCATCCGGGTGGATATGCTTGTACACTTGTAAATCCGTATATAGGCTTACCAAATCGATTATATATGGCATTACAACGGCATAGCTTGGAAGAATTCGTACACAGTTCTGGCAAGTCTCCACTAGGTCAGATAGGTAACCTCCATCATTTAATTCCTTGTGCAAAGCATAATAATCATGTTGCTTAGCATCAGGATT
This sequence comes from Paenibacillus sp. Y568, assembly GCF_059445545.1. Taxonomy (NCBI): domain Bacteria; kingdom Bacillati; phylum Bacillota; class Bacilli; order Caryophanales; family Paenibacillaceae; genus Paenibacillus; species Paenibacillus sp. Y568. The sequence continues at coordinate 191,299 of NZ_JCAIUM010000007.1, read as the reverse complement.
AACAGCATCTAACATGGACTGATGTAATAACCTGAAATCTTCTGCGTCCATGGATGTACTTCGGTCACATAAGTTATCAAGATAATCACTAATCGTCTGAAAAGACACAATGAGACGTATTAGTACGTTCCTATCGGGTAAGTCAATCGTTGCATACACTGCACCACCTTGGCAATGAAACTGTTTCGTATCAATGCTAGCTAGTGCCTGAGTCCGTAGTTCTGGATCCGGTATCTCGCTTGCCGTATGACGCCAAGCACTTAATTCCTTACGCACCTCTGGTAAAATATGCTTATATACCCGACTCATTAGACTTAATGGATTACGAGGAACTTGATTTAGGCGTTGCTCATTATCTTTCAATGACGGTGCCTCCACATTATTTATCTACTTAGTCCTATAAATCATCATTATTATAATATGTACCGTCATTTTGTACAAATAAACCAAATCACCATTTCACATTTTATTATTATAGATTCAGAATTTTGTCGAAATCCAGTAAATCACATCCATTTTTTCATGAATATGATATACTATCGCTACTTTATAACTACAACTTTAAGGAGTTTATTCCTATGTCGATTGACGAACCACTCTCTTGGAGGCGGTTGTTCACATTTTTTATACCCCTTGGGATATCAGCATCACTTGTAACCATATCACATGTCATCATTAATGGTACTCTCGCTCGAGCTGCAAATCCAGAAACCGTTATAGCGAGTTATGCCATCGCCAGCAGCCTTTTAACGATAACTGAACGTCCATCTACATTGTTAAGGCAGACTTGTTCAGCACTTGTAAGAGATCGTATATCCTTCCAAGCCGTGAACTATATAACCAAAGCATTCTTAGCCTTTGTTATGCTTATAGGATTCATTATCGTTTATAGCCCTGTTGGACATGGTATTTTTAAATATTTATTTGGAGTGGACCCTAGTCTCTTATCCTCTGTGATCGATGTGTATCAGATTCTTATGTTTGTTAGTGTCTTCTCTGTTATTCGTAATATTTATCAAGGTGTTATAATAACCCATAATCGCACAAAATGGCTAACGATCGGGATGGCTATTCGCCTTTCTGTTATGTATATTTTATCTTTATATTTTGTTCTTTCGGATAATATTTCTAGTGGACGTGTTGGAGCTATTATCTTCTTAGCAGGTATGATCATTGAAGCCGCTGTTAGCTATTGGGAAGGCCATCATATCGTACGCAAAATGCCAAAGAAGCAGGTAGATCATCCTATAGAGACCAAAGGTCACGTCTTCGATTTCTATAAACCTTTGCTGCTATCATCTTTCATTGCTATGTTTATTGGCCCTGTTATTAATATCATGCTTGGAAAAACAACAGGTATTATTTTGGCCATATCTGCATTTACCGTTGCTAGTAGTTTGATGCAATTAATGCTGAGTTTCTTCACTTATATTCATCAAATCGTACTCAATTTCCATTATAATAATCCTGCTCTGGTGAAGAAGTTCGCGCTTAGCATAGGATTTATTCCATTCTTCTTACTAGTAAGTACCGCTTATACCCCTCTTGGTCCTTGGGTGTTAGAACATTTGATGAATGTGACCGGTGATCTGCTCACTGAAAGTCTTCTTACCTTGCGTGCCTTTGTGTTATATCCACTGGTCATGCCGTGGCTTGACTATGGGAATGGGCTAATTCTCCTTCGAGGACAGACAAAGACGATGTTCCGTTCTCAGACAGCTAATGCTATATGTACAATTATTGTCTTATGTATTCTCGTATTTTTCTCTCCAGGATGGAATGGAATGGTCGGCGCAATATCGCAATCCTTAGGATTACTCGCAGAATTGTCCATCGTGTGGATCGTTATACGACGTTCTAGCAGAGAGCCTTCCCTAAATCACAAACGACACACGTTAAAGCATCATTAGAAGACACAACAATGCACTGACCTTTTCATTCTCAAGGGTCAGTGCATTTGTTGTAATCTTAAAAAAATCCTTATCCAATACGTTCAATCTCTGCTTCACTGATTTCGAAGTTCGTATAAACATCTTGTACATCATCGTTATCTTCAAAAGCATCCATCATACGTAGCAATTTCTCCGCATTCTCGCCTTCCACATCAATGGTGTTCTGTGGAATCCAACGTACTTCAGAGCTACTAAATTCAAGATTAGCCCCTTCCAAAACACCCTTGATCGCTTCAAACTCATGAGGATGAGTTAACACTTCAAAGCTCTCTTCATTGGTGATTACGTCTTCTGCTCCAGCATCAATCGCTTGCAACATAAGTGTATCTTCATCTAGATCTTCAAATTTCTCACGGTCAATAACAAGCATACCTTTTTGGTCAAACATGTATGATACACAACCCGACTCACCCATGTTTCCACCACGCTTATTAAAAATCGATCTTACATCAGCAGCCGTACGATTACGGTTGTCTGTTAGACATTTCACCATGATTGCTACACCGCCGGGGCCGTAACCTTCATAATAAATTTCGTCATACTCTACGTTGTCACCATTTCCCGTAGCTTTTTTGATAGCACGTTCAATGTTATCAACAGGCATATTAATCTGACGTGCATTATGGATAGCTGTCTTCAATCCGAAATTGGCTTCTGGATTAGGCCCACCCTTACGTGCTTGTACATAAATTTCACGGCCAAGCTTTACGAATTTATTATTCTTAGCCTGATCTGCTTTCCCTTTGCGATCTTTAAATAATTTAAACTTCATAACGGTAGCGCTCCCTATAAAATTGTATGTTTCATCCCTTACAGTGTATCATTCTGTTGTAGAATCGGTCAAAGTAGGATTGATACCTTTCCCACTAAAAGCAACAAAAAAGCACAATTCTCAATGAAGAAAATTGTGCAAACTACCGATATTATATCATTCGAAACATCAGATTTGATTGTTATAATTTGATCACGTTAGCTGCTTGAGGTCCTCGATTGCCTTCAGTGACTTCGAATTCAACCGATTGACCCTCATCTAGCGTCTTGAAACCCTCACCTTGAATGGCAGAAAAGTGAACAAATACATCCTCGCCACCTTCCACCTGAATAAAACCATACCCTTTTTCCGCATTAAACCATTTAACTGTTCCCTTCAAATGAACAACCTCCTAAAAATACCGCCAATGAAAGCGATTGTGAAAATGATACCTCATGATTTTTATCATTGTTTTCGCAACCAATATTATGATATCTCCGTTTTTATTTGCTTTTATAAGTAGGTCTGCGTTATCATTTTATCAAAAGAGCAAACGGAGATATGTGCATATGATAAAAAAACATGAAATATACAAAAAAGACAACTGGAATATGATGACCATCGAAGTTCAAGGAAAGTATATTGTCCTTCGCGAGATCTCAGATCAATGGGGAGAAGAAACGCAAACGTTTCTTAGTCGGCCTGCGCTAATGCATTGGGCTAACAATCGTTTTCCTAAAGAAGAGTATAAGGATAAAGAAGATGAGTGGCGCGAGATCATGGCTGCTTTTAAAGGAGTATAGTTATCAATGGATTCAAGTGATACTCTCATCTTTATCATTGTAGCTTTTGCTTTAGGTGCTGTCCTAGTCATGGGCAAGAACTCCGTCCCGCCTTCATTAAGGCGTTGGATGGCTCTTACTGCCATCGTCATGATCCTCATTGCCTTTATCTTAATAATATTCAGTTTTCTAAACATGGGTTCCTAAATTGATGAGAAAATATTAATAAACATGGGTAGGACTGGATATACTATGGGCTGATCGCATATGTAAAGGAGGTACAACTTTGGCTATTTCAACCAAGTCTGTATCGCTCATCATGGCCCTTAGTATTTTGTCCAGTCCCTTTTCTTCATCAATTGAAGCTTTACAAGGAGCCCAACCTTTAAACACACACTTAAGGAGGATTCCCATGGACCAATTATTGAAACGCTCAGAAGTATCTAAGGATAATCAATGGAAATTAGATGATTTATTTAAAGACCAAGCAGCTTGGGACCAAATTTACAATGAAGTGAAGAAGAAAATTACCAAAGCATCTGACTATCAAGGTAAGCTAGAGTCAGTTCAATCCGTAAAAGAATGCTTTGCCTTAGACGACGATATTTCCTACCACGTGGAACGTCTTTATGTATATGCCCATATGCATCTTGATGAGGATACAACTAACCCTACATACCAAGCACTAACTGAAAAGGCAAAAAAATTAAGCGTTAATGCAAGCGAAGCATTATCTTTCGTAACACCAGAACTTCTGGCACTTCCAGATGCTACACTTGATGCATTCATTGCTGATCCAGCTTTAAGCGAATATAAATTCACACTTCAAGAAATGAAACGTGAAAAAGCTCATGTACTAACAAAGACTGAAGAAGCCCTTCTTGCACAAGTTGGAAATTTATCTCAAGCACCAAAGGATATCTTCGGCATGCTTAACAATGCGGACATGAAATTCCCTAAGATTAAAGATGAGAACGGCAAAGAAGTTGAGCTTACACACGGTAGCTATATTCAGTATCTTGAAAGCCCTAACCGTGAAGTTCGTAGTCGTGCATTCAAGGCGGTATATGAAACTTATGGTAAACAAAAGAATACAATCGCTGCAACATTAAGCGCTAACGTCAATAAGAATATTTTCTACTCCCGTGTTCGTAAGTACCCTTCTGTGCTTGAAATGTCTCTATATGGGGATAACATTCCGAAGGAAGTCTATACGAATCTAGTCGATACGATCCATGAAAGCTTACCTTTACTACATCGCTATATGAAACTTCGTAAGAAACTACTTGGCGTCGATGAATTACATATGTATGATCTGTTTGCTCCACTTGTGGATGAGTACAAAATGGACATTACCTATGAAGAAGCTAAGAAGACAGTTAAAGAAGGTCTGAAACCACTTGGAGAAGATTATTTAACTGCATTACAAGATGGCTATGATAACGGATGGATTGACGTCTATGAGAATGAGGGTAAACGAACTGGCGCTTACAGTTGGGGAGCTTATGGTACTCATCCTTACGTCCTACTGAACCACAAAGAAAATTTAAATAGTATGTTCACGTTAGCCCATGAGATGGGTCATGCATTACACTCATATTATTCAGATAATACGTTGAATTACCGTGATGCCCAATACACTATTTTCTTAGCTGAAGTGGCCTCTACGACGAATGAAGCTCTATTGATGGATTACTTATTAAAGAAATCGACAGATCCTAAAGAAAAAATGTATCTGTTAACTTACTATGCGGACCAGTTCCGTACAACCGTATTTAGACAAACGATGTTTGCTGAATTCGAGAAGATCATACATGAGCATGCTGAGCAAGGTGAATCTCTTACTCCTCAAGCCTTAACCGACATTTACTATGACCTGAACGTTAAATATCATGGTCCAGACATGGCTGTAGATAAAGAGATTGGTATGGAATGGGCGCGTATTCCTCACTTCTATAACAGCTTCTATGTATATAAATATGCAACAGGATTCTCTGCAGCGACTAGCTTCTCCAAACAGATCTTGGAGGAAGGGCAACCCGCGGTTGATCGTTACCTTGGATTCCTTAAGAGTGGTGGCAGTGACTACTCCATAAACATTCTTGAGAAGGCAGGTGTGGATATGTCCTCACCTCAACCAATCCGAGAAGCCATGAGTGTATTCGGAGAATTAATTACGCAAATGGAGCAATTAACGAAGTAATATAATCTATTGTTATAAAATCCCTTGTCCATTAGGTCAAGGGATTTTATACTGTCATTGAAGGGCTACGCTACAAAAAACTTTAGTCTACGCTTCCGAGGTTATGCTTCCGAGGTTATGCTTTCGATGCAATTTTTTTACGATGATTAACTGTGAGTGATGCTACAAAAAAATTTTAGGAGGTGTTATGATGAAAATGCAATGGTCATTGATTGCTGGACTTGTGTTTGCGCTATTAACAGCTTTGTTCGCAGTCATTAATGTTAATCCTGTTGAAGTTAATTTCTATTTCAACGTGGTAAATATCCCTTTAATTCTGCTCATTCTGGGATGTACGCTCATAGGCGGTATCATCGTTGGTTCATATGGGATCTTCAGGCAGTATAAGTTGCAAAGAGAAATCAAACGTTTATCTAATGAGTTAAATCATGTTATCACAGAAACGGGATATTCCAACGAATCATCCACTACATCACCCAATAACGAAAATCATAAGGAGGCTGAACCCCTTGTCAATCCAACCCAATGAGAAATATATTCTGAGTTTCCTTCAGAAGTTACTAAACACGCCTAGTCCGAGCGGTTATACCGCTCAAGTCATGAAATGGATCGAAGAAGAAGCTACGGCCCTTGAGGTGCCCCTCACATGGAATCATAAAGGTGGAGCTATATTAACCATCCCAGGACATGATGACAGCCGTGCGATAGGTCTGAGTGCCCATGTGGACACCTTAGGCGCAATGGTTCGTGCAATTAAGTCTGAAGGGACGCTTCGACTTACATTAGTCGGTGGCTTCATGCTTCAAGCTATCGAGAACGAATACTGCACCATACATACACGTAGTGGTAAGACTTATACCGGAACGATATTAAGTATCCATCCTTCTGTTCATGTTTATAGCGATGCCCGCGATTTCAAACGCCAAGAAGAACATATGGAAGTTCGTATTGACGAACTTGTAGAATCCAAAGAAGATGTGAAGAAATTAGGAATTGCTGTAGGTGACTTCATATCGTTTGATCCAAGAGCTATCATCACAGACAGTGGATATATTAAATCTCGTCATCTTGATGATAAAGCTAGTGTTGCTGCTCTATTCGGATTACTTGAATCCATGAAACGTGAGAATTGGAAACCACGCCATACGGTTAAGATTCTTATCTCTAATTATGAAGAAGTTGGACACGGTGCTGCCTTTATTCCTGAAGATATCCAGGAAATGATTGCAGTAGATATGGGATGTATCGGTGATGATCTAAGTTGTAAAGAAACCGATGTATCGATCTGTGCTAAGGACTCTTCCGGACCTTACGATTATGATATGACAAGCCGTCTAATAGAACTAGCTGAATCTGAGAACATTCCATATGCTATCGATGTGTATCCACACTATGGATCAGATGCCTCTGCAGCACTAAGAGCCGGAGCTAACATTCGTGCTGCTCTAATCGGTCCAGGCGTACATGCTTCTCATGCTATGGAACGTACACATAAGCAAGCAGTTATCAATACCATGAAATTACTTGCAGCTTACTTGAAATAATCAGATACAATTCCATACATTATAAAAAGGCACAGTGCTCTTGAGCACTGCGCCTTTTTTTGATACAAATCATTAATAAGTGGTCAGTCCCTTACATCTTCTCTGCTAATTCATTTAAATAGGTCCAACGCTCCATCAGAAGTTCAAGCTCTTGTTGTGCTTTCTGTTGCTTCAACATAAGTTCCTGAAGAAGGGCAGAATCACTATACGCTTCCTCCATCTTACGATTGATATCCACGATATTCTGTTCAGCCGTCTGAATAAGACTATCAATCTGTTCATATTCACGTTGTTCTTTGAAACTGAACTTAATTTTCTCCGTTGACAATACGGATCCCGTTGGTTTTAGAGGTTCAGGTTTGAGCTCAGGCTCAGGTTTGGATTTAATTACGGGTTCGGAAGGTTGATTAACGCTTTGTGGAACCGATCCTTTGGACACGTTCTTAGCCAACCATTCCTCATATTCGCTATAAGACCCTACATGAACTCTGAGATTCCCATCTCCTTCAAAAGCAACAATCTTATCTACCGTACGATCTAAGAAATATCGATCATGGGATACGGAGAATACGACGCCAGGAAACTCATCCAAATATTGCTCCAAGACTGCTAGCGTCTGGATATCCAGATCATTGGTCGGCTCATCCAGTAAAAGAACATTCGGAGCTCCCATGAGAACTCTTAGCAAATATAGACGTCTCTTCTCTCCACCGGATAATTTCGCGATCGGTGTCCATTGAAGTGTTGGTGGAAACAGAAACCGTTCCAACATTTGTCCCGCAGTAATGGTACTTCCATCAGATGTGCGGATAATTTCCGCCTCTTCTTTGATATATTCAATTACTCTTTGCTTCTCATTCATCTCTTGATGTTCTTGCGTAAAGTAACCAATCTTCACCGTAGTACCAAGACTTAGTTCCCCGCCATCGGGCTGAAGTCTACCCGCGATAAGATTCAGTAAGGTTGACTTCCCGCTTCCGTTGGGTCCAACAATCCCTACTCGGTCCTCTGGCACTGCAATATAAGTAAGATCTTTTATTAGGGTCATGCCATTACTCGTCTTACTCAAATGGTCAATTTCTAATATTTTGCGACCAAGACGACTAGAAGCTACCGACATGTCCATGGCTCCAGCACGCTGTACGCCTTGTTGATCTTTCAATTCTTCATATCGATCAATCCGTGCCTTCTGTTTGGTAGTTCTCGCTTTGGCTCCCCGACGCATCCAGGCAAGCTCCGTACGAAGCAAATTCTGTCTCTTATGTTCTGTTGAAGCCTCTCTCTCTTCGCGATCCGCTTTCAGTTCCAAGAATGCTGAGTAATTGGCTTGATATCGAAATAGTCGCCCATAATCTAACTCCAACATAACGTTAGCCACCCGGTCGAGGAAATAACGATCATGGGTAATCATGAGCAAAGCACCGCGTCGCTTCTGTAAATATTGCTCTAACCATGCCACCGAATCTGTATCGATATGGTTCGTAGGTTCATCTAGAATTAGCAACTCGCAAGGTTGAATCAATGCACTAGCTAAAGCTACACGCTTCCGTTGTCCACCAGACAACGTACCCATCAAAGCATCAAACTGTGTAATACCGAGTTTATTCAGAATGGTCTTCGCTTCGCTTTCAAGTTGCCAAGCCTGAAGAGTATCCATCTCTTGATTAAGATCTAGAAGTCTCTCCAACACTGTTTCATTGGTAGGATCAAGTTCTAATAAGTCCATCGTTTCGGTATAATCACGTACGACCTTCATTTGTGGATCATTACCTTGAAACACTTGCTGTAGAACGTTCATCTCTGGATCGAAGTCAGGATTCTGAGCTAGCGTTCTGATTCTAACCGCATTCCCAATAGAAATCTGACCTTCATCTGCCTTCTCTAATCCCGCAATAATGCGTAAGAAGGTTGACTTCCCCGTCCCGTTCACACCTACAATTCCTATCTTATCTTGGTCTTCCATACCAAATGAAGCATCTTGGAATAGCACTTTTTCTCCGTAACTTTTACTTATATGTTCAACAGTCAATATATTCATCTTTAATTTTCCCTACTAACTTTTCTTATTTGATCGTTCTTGGCGTTCTTCTCTATTGTAGCACTTATAGACCCTCATTTATAACCCCATCGCAATGCCAATGAGATATCCTACCAATCCTCCGAAGATCGAACTCCATATGTTTACCGCATCATTATTCATTCTGAGCCACCCACGTATATGTTCTGTTGGTTGGCTGCAATGATGTAATACTTCAACTTCTCTACCACACACACGACACTTGTACATGACTTGAATAGATGCGCCTAATATGGAGTCTGTAAATGCTCCCACCCATCCAGCAACTAATCCAATGAGTACCCATATCAAAAGTCCATGTAATTGAATATCTAAAGATCCAGTTAAGACTTGTAGAAACCAAGCCATTCCTCCGATCATAACTCCAGCGACAGCTGCTGCAGTGCTCCCTAAGAGAGATACGCCACCCGAAGTTCCAACCGTCAATACCTTCCCATTCAGAACAGATCGTGGAGATTTAGAACTTAGACTTCCGATCTCTGTTGCCCATGTATCGGCAGTCACTGTTGCCATAATACCTATAAATAAATACATCCATTCAACATGTGGCCATATCGCATTTAGAATACATAGCACCATTCCTATTCCACCATTAGCTAGTACTTGCCCTGCGTCACGTCGTCCGGTCTTTGCATAAGATTTCTCCATCTCAGCTTTATGGCTCTGCCGGAACTTGGATAACACGGAGGAAGAGACAAAGAATACCAGTAAAATACCGAACCAGAATAAGCCTCCTGCCGCAAAGTAAACTGTTCCCATGATGGTTGCTGCAACGGCTCCTGACACTGCCAGTGATTTCTTCCAATAAGCCAGAACAGACACGATCATGGCGCATATACTACCCACAATCCACAGCATGAGTTAACCAATAACACAGCTTCCCAGCTGCTGATCTCCCCACGAAAGTTCAAATTGATCTCCAGAAGACACAGGTCCAACACCTGCTGGAGTCCCTGTGAAGATGATATCACCTTTACCTAATCCATAATGTAGGCCAATGAAATCCACAATATTTTGTAGTGAAAAAATCATATCGCTCGCATTACCACGCTGTACTTCAACTTTATTCTTAACAACCGTGAAATCCTGCGACGTTAGTTCATCCGTCCCTGGGAAAGGGACAAATGAGGTCAGAGGTGCAGACGACTTGAACCCTTTAGCTGCTGTCCATGGGTGTCCCTTTTCCTTAATCACTTGCTGCACATCACGCAAAGTGAAATCAATCCCTAATGCCATGACATCCACTAAGTCGTTGACACTAACCCCTTGTTCATAATCCCGCTCAATATGGATAACAAGTTCTCCTTCATAATGTACTTCACCTTGATCCTTAGGCAAAGTAATAACACTTTGATCTAGTGGGATAACCGCATGAGAAGGTTTCATGAATATCATCGGTTCCTTTGGTACATCATTACCAAGTTCTGCTGCATGCAATCTGTAGTTACGACCAACACAATAAACATTACGAAGGGTTGAATTCATGAGTTATATCAGTCCTTTTTTTTGAATTTCCATTGCCAAAATGATTGTTTACGTTCTAGAAAGGTTTCGCTCCATACATTAGGACGATTGGTACAGATCATGATCTCTGAATCGATGGATGCCAGCCGTTTCATACTCCTAACATCATCCACAGTCCATGCCATGACTGTAATCCCTTGAGTGACAAGCATAGATACAAGTGTATTATCCAAATGCGAAGCTCCGATGGACAGAAAGGTACATTGCAATGTTTGAAGTCGATCCAGCAAGTCCAGAGGTCTTGCATCAATGATCAGCCCCGTTTTCATATCAGGATTGATCTCTTTCACTCTTTTTAATGCATCACTATCAAATGAGGTTAGTACTACATCATGCTCCATATTATAATACCGAACTCGATCTATAACCGCTTGCTCAAGACCTGGGTACATATCGCCCAGCGTCTTAAGCTCAATATTCAGGCGAAGACGCCCACAACATCGTTTAAGTACATCATCTAGAGAAGGGATTACTTCTCCTTTAAAAGCACTTCCCTTCCAACTCCCCGCATCTAATTGCTGCAATTGTTCCCACGTGTAATCTTTCACCTTACCCTTACCATTTGTCGTCCGATTCAGCTTGAAATCATGAATGACGACGGGTACTCCATCCATCGATAGTTGTGTGTCGATTTCAACCCATTGCACAAAAGACTCTGCCATAGCCATTCTTATTGCTGCCATTGTATTCTCAGGAGCTTTGTATGAAAACCCTCTATGGGCTACGCATAAATTATTCACAACTCTTCTTTAACCTCCCAAACAGACTAACGAGAATCATGATTTAGGTTTAACAACTGTACCGTCTTTATGAATGGTCACACCACCTATAGACAATTCCTGCATTTCTTGAAACAGTCGTTGTCCGTCTTGTTCTGACATAGGTACCGGTTGACCCAGCTCAGCGTGGTAAGGAATAAGTTTTATCTTGCACTCTCCCTTAGGTGTACAGGTTGTTGCAAAGACTGCTGTCTTCCAAGTCGCTGGTGTGGCCGATTTCGTAAATATGAAATTCCCTGTACTATAAGCGATCCATTTACCCTTATATTGCTCAAGTCCTTGAAGGACATGAGGATGTGATCCAATAACAAGGTCTGCACCCGCATCCACAAATTGGTGAGCAAGCTGTGTCTGTTTCACATTAGGAAGCAAAGCTCGCTCTTCTCCCCAATGTGCCATGACGATAACAATGTCTGCATTTTTACGAGCTGTTTTAATCGACTTCAAAGCAACTTCAGGACTATATACTTGTGCTACACCTGGTTTCCCCTTTTCAGCGAACCAATCTGTATCTGGTGCAACTCGACTAACGGCCACAAGAGCAATTTTTATCCCTTGACGTGTGAAATATTCTGGTGCGTAAGCTTCATCTGCATTCTTTCCCGCACCTGCATACTTAATCTTACTCTCATCTAAATGGGTTAACGTATCCAACAATCCTGAAACACCCTGATCTAGGATATGATTGTTTGCTAGACTTACACCATCCATCCCTGCCTTTTTCAAAGCATCTAGAGCCTTAGGAGAGGACTTAAATACATACTGTTTATTTGTTGCTCCAACCCCTGCTGTCGTTACTGGCGTTTCTAAGTTAGCGAAGGTTAAATCGTCCTTTTTAAAGAGTTCCTCTACGTATTTAAAAGGATAATCATACCCTTTCTGACTTAGGATCCCCTCCACTTTTCCCGAAAATATCATATCCCCGACAAAGTGAAACGAAAGAATCGTATCTGCATTAGGAACGATCTCGCTGGCATCATTCGATTGATCCTTTAGCGTTTGTTTTACAGGATTTGTAGATTCCTTACGCTCTTCAGCTTTTGGTGATTCTTTGGGAGTATCCTTAACCGTGTTCTTAATCTGTTCAATATCTGTTTCAGCAACCTTTGTTGGTTCTGTAATCTTCGCTACTACTCCTGTTTGTTTCAGAGTCTCTTCTGGACTAGATTGTTCTGCCTCTAGATTAGCATCAAGAGAACGATCTGCGTCCACCAGGTCGCTACCTTCTGTTGATGAATTCCCAGTTACAATAGTGTCTGTTACATGCAATGGTTCAGCTAGTTTATCATCCTTAGTTATCAAGTAATAAGAGAATAATACTACAATCAAGGAAAATAAAAATAAATTAAGTAATGTCCGTAACTTACGAAAACGCATCTTCTTTACTCTTCTTGCAGCCTTTCCCTTTTCGGAACGTGGTGGATACATTATTCACTCCTTCTTACATCTGTAAAAATGTATAAACTAGTATTAGTGTTCATTATATCAGGTTCAGTTAAACAAATAGAACCCCCGAATCGTCGGGAGTTCTATTGAATACCATATCTCTTTAGGCATACGTTGTTGAAGCCATCCGAGTGGCTACCTCTTTGGCCTGTTTAATACAGCCAGGAAGTCCTATCCCTCATAACTGCACCTGTCATGATTCATCGCTTTTCGCTAAACGGTTCAGTATCTCATCACGAAGTGTTTCCATATAGAGAGGATCGCTATTTAACGAATCAATACGCATTAAGCGCATATCAAGTTCCTTAGAGATGGCTTGAGCCTCTATGTCCAAGTCATACAATACTTCCAAATGGTCCGATACAAAACCTACAGGTGCTACTAACACATTCTCAATTTGCTCGGCACTAAGTTCCTGAAGTGTATCGAGAATGTCTGGACCTAGCCATGGCTCTGCTGTGCGTCCAGCACTTTGCCATGAGAATTGCCAAGAGGTAACTCCTGTCTGCTCTGCAATAGCGCGTGAGGTCTCTAGTAATTGATCCGGGTAAGGATCTCCCATCTCAACAATTCGTTTAGGTAAGCTATGTGCACTAAAAAGTACCCGTACATCTTCTCGATTAGCTCCCGCTTCCTCAAACTGATCTAACTTCGCACTTACACGTTGGCTCAGAGCCTGGATCAATTTGGGATGGAGATGATAATGCTCCACGAAGGACATATCTATACCTAGCTCTGTTGCTTTCGCTTGAGCACGTTTAATGTAAGACCCTACACTCATAACGGAATAATGTGGTGCCAATACAATACCAACAGCACGTTTAATGCCATCTTTAGCCATTTGTTCTATACCGTCTTCGATGAAGGGTGCAGCATGCTTCAATCCTTGGTAACATACGAACTCATTCTCGGCTTGATCACCATTTTGATTAAGCGTCGCTTCCAGCGTGCTTACTTGTTGGTTAGTATTCTCACGTAGGGGGAATACTCCTCCAACAATAGCTTCATAACGACTCACTAAATCTTGAAGCTGTTCCGGAGTTGGAGCATTCCCTCTGCGGATATGTGTATAGTACGTTTCTATTCCTTCTAGGCTTTCCGGTGTTCCATATGACATAACTAAGACGCCTACTTTTGATTTCACGAACAGTTCACCCCTATGTCAAAATGTAATGTTGTCTTTGATCGTTAAGATTTCAATTGAGAAGCCGAATATTCTTGAATAAATTGTGTTAGCTCGGCTAATTTATCAATGGATGCTTCTGGAAACAATCCATGTCCAAGATTAAATATATACCCAGGTTCCTGAATGCCGTTATCGATAATTTCTTTGGCATATTGTTTAATAACATTCATAGGAGCCGTCAAGATATATGGATCAAGATTGCCTTGCATAGCAAATCGACCACCTGTTCTTCGTCGTCCTTCAGAAATAGACACTCTCCAATCAAGCCCAATTACATCACATTGGACCTTGTTAAGCACAGGTAAGAGTTCTCCAGAACTTACACCAGGAAAATAAATTTTGGGTACATTCAAATCAGAAATTTCGGCAAAGATACGAGTAACTGTTGGAAGCACATACTTCTCGAAATCCTTAGGAGCAAGTGCCCCTACCCAACTGTCAAATAGTTGAAAGGCTTTCCCACCATTGGCAATATGAGCCCTAACATATGTAATAACCATATCTCCAAGCTTGTCCATTAAAGCTGACCAAAGATGTGGCTCACTATACATCATCGTCTTGGTAAGGATATAGTTTTTAGAAGGGCGACCTTCAATAAGATAACTTGCAATCGTGAATGGCGCACCTGCAAAAGTAATAAGAGGTACGTTTAATTCTTTATCAAGAATACGAATCGTCTCCATGATATGACTTAGATCTTTATCTACATCAATAGGACGAAGACCTTCAATATCAGCTGCCGAGCGAATCGGATTTTCAATGACAGGGCCAATATTCTTAACAATATCGAAATCCACACCAAGCGAAGCTACGGGATTCATAATATCAGAGTATAGAATAGCTGCATCAACACCTAATTTGTGGACAGGCATCATCGTGATTTGCGCCGCAAGTTCAGGTTGACGACATATTTCAAGAAGACTATATTTCTCCTTAATTTTACGGTATTCAGGGTCGTAACGCCCCGCTTGTCTCATATACCAGACAGGTACGTGGTTTACATCTTGCTTATAACAAGCTCTTATAAAAGTATCATTGTAGGTCATTCATAGGCCCCCAGTATAGTTAGTTTCCCTTTATATATATTATGCCCTTTTTAAAAGTAAGTAACAACTCTCACA
Source organism: Paenibacillus sp. Y568 (assembly GCF_059445545.1). NCBI lineage: Bacteria > Bacillati > Bacillota > Bacilli > Caryophanales > Paenibacillaceae > Paenibacillus > Paenibacillus sp. Y568. The sequence goes on along the minus strand of NZ_JCAIUM010000007.1, from coordinate 175,934 downwards.
GCGTGTGATGTCATGACAATACTATGACATTCCTATCAGAAGAGACAAATCAAGATGTGATATACTATATAACTATTTCTTTGAAGATGGATTATCATGGCAACTTAGAAAGGAAGTGCACCACTTTTGAAAACATGGAAATTAAACCTGATTGTCCTGTGGATTGGGCAATTTCTCGTCAATGCTGGCACAACGATGATTACACCCTTTTTGGCTTTATACCTCTCTCAAGATTTAGGAGTTCAAGGAGAACATGAAATTGGAATTTGGGCTGGACTCATATTTGCTGCGAATTTCTTGACATCCTTTATTTTTCAACCTATTTGGGGTAAATTGGCTGACAAATATGGACGTAAAATTATGTTGTTACGATCTGGTTTTGGTATGGCCATTGTGATTGTACTTATGGGCTTCGCACGAAACCCTTGGGAATTGCTGTTGCTTCGTCTATTAAACGGTACTATATCTGGCTTCAATCCCGCTGCGATCTCACTTGTATCCGGTACATCTCCTAAAGCCCGAATGGGATTTGCTATGGGAATGATGCAATCCGGCGTAGTAGCAGGTACCATTCTAGGGCCATTAATTGGCGGTAGTTTGGCAGATTTCGTAGGATTTCGTCCTATTTTCTATATCACAGGAACTTTAATTCTTATTGCCTCTTTCCTTGCCCTATTCTTAGTCAAAGAAAACTTTAATCGCGAAGAAGCATCGCATGTCCCACAGGTAACTGTCCTGCAGGGTCTTAAAGAGCTATCGAACATCCCTCAGCTACCCGCTTTATTTGCAGTGACATTTCTCTTACAATTCGCAATGGTAAGTCCCATGTCATTGTTACCGTTGTATGTACAAAAACTCCATAATTCTACAGTAGACATTGCTTTTTGGGCAGGTGCAGTTATAGCAGTAACAGGTGTATCCAATATGATCTCCTCCCCTATACTTGGTAAGATAAGTGATAAAATTGGTGCACACCGTATCCTTACCTATGCATTAATAGGCACAGCCCTAACGTTGATCCCTCAAGCCTTCGTCCAAAGTGTATGGCAGCTCATCACGGTCCGGTTCCTCATGGGTATCTTTATGGGAGGTTTATTACCGAGTGTAAATGCACTCATCCGCTCCTATACTCCTGATGGGATGGAGAGTCGTTCCTTCGGTTTCAACAGCAGTACGCTTGCTTTAGGTAATATGCTTGGGGCCGTTATTGGAGGACTCCTATCTGGGTTTATTGGAATTGAAGGCTTGTTTATTACATCCGGTTGCTTACTACTTCTGAATATGGTGTGGGTCAGATTTAAGCTCTATGCCCACAATGATAAACAACGTCAATTCCATTAGAACGAGCGTTCCAGAGAAAAAAAAGAGACTACCCCCTAAGGTCCATATTAGACCCTAACGGATAGTCTCTTTTTCATTAAGCGTAGATCTTTTTTTATTTCACCCGAGAGATGGATAATCCATCATAGTCTGGAAGTAATGTGCTAACAAGCCGTTCATCCGAAGCCACTTGCTCATTGAACCTGCGCATCCCTTGCACCCCAGGACCATTCTTATCCGAGTTCAAAGTGCGCCCGCGCAAGAAGCAGTTATCCCCTACAATCAATGATCCCGGCTTGGATAACTGAATGGCATAATCTAAATACAAGGGGTAGTTCTCTTTATCCGCATCAATAAAAAAGAAATCAAATGTTCTTCCAGACTGTTTAAGTTCCTCCAGACTATCAAGTGCTGGCCCGATCATATAATTCACGCAATTTCCAAAACCAGCAGATTCAAGATTACCCTTCGCTAATTCCGCATACTCTTCCTTCAACTCCAGTGAGAGTAATTGTCCATTGGCAGGGAGTCCTCTAGCTAGGCATATTCCGCTATATCCACCTAGAGCACCTATTTCAAGTGCGCTCTCAGCACGGGACGTCTGAACCAATAAGGTTAAAAGTCTACCATAGGCTGGCGCTACGGACACTTCAGGCATGTCCTTTTCTCTAATACTTTCTTTCACACGGTTTAATTGCTCATCTTCTTCGTACAATTGGTTAACATATTCATCAGGGGTGAGATTCACTGCCTTTTCCTCCTCGAACTAACTTTCCATATAAGCCTATTTGTTTTATAATGGATGTTTGGTTGTATCGTTATGTGTGACTAATGTAATTATTGTATGTGTTTTGTCGAAAACCGGCAAGGCTCGTTAAATTTATAGGTCTCCTAATGTGGCCATATGGCTACAGGACTGGCCGGATGGGGTTGAATTGTAAAGCATGGCTAATTTGCAACTTATTGCTACTGCACCAATGGGATTAGAATCAATTGTTGCTCGTGAATTAAAAGATCTGGGGTATCATGATTTAACGGTCGAGAATGGACGTGTCATCTTTAGTGGTGACTTAATCGATATATGTCGTTGTAATTTGTGGCTTCGTACCTCAGACCGTGTGTTGATTTTGATGGGCGAATTCACTGCCCTCACTTTCGATGAATTGTTTGAAGGTGTCAAGGCTTTACCATGGCAGGATGTCATTCCACAGAATGGTGAATTCCCAGTTGAAGGACGTTCACTTAAGTCACAATTAAGTAGCGTACCTGCTTGTCAAAAGATCGTTAAAAAGGCGATCGTCGACAAATTAAATCAGACTTACCATACGGAATGGTTCCCTGAAGATGGACCCCGTTATGTTGTTGAGGTCATTATGTTAAATGATGTTGCCTTGATCACGCTAGATACGACAGGATCTGGTCTTCATAAGCGTGGCTATCGTAAGCTCGTAACAGAGGCACCATTGAAAGAGACAATGGCATCAGCTCTTATTCAATTAAGCCGTTGGAACCCGTCCAGACCTTTCTATGACCCATGTTGCGGTTCAGGTACACTCTTAGTCGAGGCGGCGATGGTAGGTTGGAACATTGCACCTGGGCTACGTCGCACTTTTAATTCGGAAGATTGGCCAATCATTCCAGAAGCATTATGGAATCAAGCAAGAGAAGAAGCCTTTGATTCCGTTCGCGATGACATTCCATTGCAGATTTCCGGAAGTGATATCGACCCAGCGGCCATTGAAGTTGCTCAAGCTGCAGTAAACAGTGCGGGATTTGCCAAAGATATTAAATTAGAGGTACTACCGATCGCCAAAGCAAGACCTCAAGGTGATTATGGTGTAATCATTACAAATCCTCCTTATGGGGAACGTTTGAGTGAAATAGCTGAAGTAGAGCAGATTATTCGTGACTTAAAAAGGTTGACCGTAAGTATACCAACTTGGTCATTCTTTGCGATTAGTTCAACCAAACGTTTCGAAACCATCTTCAACAAGAAAGCTGACAAACGTCGCAAGTTATACAACGGAACCATTGAATGTCAGTATTATCAATACCTTGGGCCTCTTCCACCTCGTGGTCGTCAAGAATCTCAAAGTGAATAACATTTCTGTATAATTTCCGGGCATAATCTACAGGAGCGAACATTAAAGCGTATGAAATCATACGTCTTGGTTCGCTCCTATTATGTATTCACATGTTACCTTACATCCCTGTTTCACCTTCAAGGTCTAGCATTTGGCATTTCGTATATAAAAAGGAGAGACTATTCATGTATTCTCATAACAAAGGCATACGCTCTCTGGGCTGGAGCTCACCTAACAAGCTACGTACATTTCACTATTTTAGCTATCCATTATTCATTATTCTTATGTTGTGCAAGTTAACGTTGATCGATAAACGACTGAATATTCCGTATGTTGAGCTTAGTTTTCTAGATTACATCATCGCCATCGGATCCGTTATGATCGTATCGTTCTGGACATTGTGGTTGCCTCGCCATGGCTATCTCGTATCCCTCATTCTATTGAATGTGTTCTTGACAGCCGTGATGTATTCCGATCTCGTCTATTATCGCTATTTCGAGGACTTCATTACGATACCCGTTCTTCTTCAGACCGGTCAGATTAGTTCATTAGGTGATAGTATTCAGTCACTTTTACGTTGGAATGATCTATATTTATTTATCGATTGGTTCATCATCATCGCTTATCTCATCTTTAAGATCGTCCGACGCTCAAGACGCAATACTCAACTATATATATCGCGAGAACAGACACCCGCTCGCAGAGGCGCAAGAGTTATCCAAAGACTCATCACGGGTTTGCTGGTATTCATCATTGGGTCTGTACTTACTTTTGCTCCTATTAAACACTATAGTGACACTTGGGCTAAAGGCTTGTTCGCAAGTAACTGGTGGAACATGACGATCTATAATGTTACCGGGTTACTCGCTTTTCATGGATACGACATTTATCGATATGCACAAGATCATCTTGGTCCTGAACATTCCCTACCACAAGATGAAATGGATGCTATAAAGGATTTATTTCAGCAAAAGAGTGCTCAACGATCCATAAAGAACGATACGTTCGGAACTTACAAAAATAGTAATGTGATCGTCCTTCAAGTGGAAGCCTTTATGAATTTCATGATTGGCAAAAGCGTCAATGGTCAGGAAATTACACCGAACTTCAATAAACTTATGAAAGATAGTATGTATTTCAGCAATTATTATCATCAGACTGGACAAGGAAGAACATCTGATGCAGACTTTAGCTCGCACAGTTCGCTTCACCCGTTACCTTCAGGTTCTGTATTCATCCGTTATCCTGACCATGAGTACAATATGCTACCAGCCATCTTAGAAGAGCAGGGATATTCAACGAACGTATTTCATGCTTACGATAGTAGCTTTTGGAATCGAACCATTATGTATAACCATATGGGGTACGACCGCTTTTTCAGCAAAAAAAATTATACCATCGACGAGCGGCTGGGATGGTCACTTGGCGACAAATCATTCTTTAAACAATCGTTAGATGAAATGGCATCGATCAAGGAACCTTTTTATTCTTTCCTAATCACACTCTCCAGCCATCATCCTTATTCGATCCCCAAAGATAAACATGTGTTAGATGTGGGTGAGTTCAGTGGTACGATATTCGGTGATTACCTGCATGCAATCCATTATGTTGATGAGGCTCTAGGGGAATTTACAGAACAAATGAAAGATATGGGGCTATGGGAGGACACTATTCTTGTAGTATACGGTGATCATGATAATTCGATCAAAGATAAGTCCTATTATGAACAGTTTCTAGATAAAAGCTTAAATGATCTCGATATGGAACAAATCATGAATCAAGTGCCTTTACTGATTCATCTACCCGATCATAAACAAGCAGGAGAATATTCTAAGGCATCTGGTCAATTAGATATGTCACCCTCTCTCCTTCACCTGCTAGGAATTCCAACAGATTCCTACTATATGCTGGGAAACAATCTGTTCTCCAATGATAACCCATTTGTTGTTCTTCGTACTGGAGCCTTCACAGATAATAGAATATTCTATATTCCATCGCCTAGCGGCATATTTGAGAATGGTACTTGCTATGATCTCAGTACACGAGACACGATCGAAGTCGGTGAATGCCGAGTCGGTTATGATCAAGCCAAATTACAACTCCATATCTCGGATCAAGTCATCCAATATGATGTACTAAGTAAAATGGACAATAAATAGGTTACAAAAAAAGGAGTGTTCCCACTGCCATTCTCAATGGCGGCTGGGAACACTCCTTCTTCATTTGTAAGATTAATCATTAAACTCAGAAAGGTTCATTGCGGCTAATCGGCTTTTCTCCTCTGCCAGCAATTCTTCCGTTCGTTCAGCAGCTAGTCCATACTCACTGCCCTGGATGACCTGAACGGCCTGCTCTGTATGGGCTAATGAATTCTCCACTTGATCCAGCAGTTGCTCTGTAGGATGGCTTAGAGCCTTGGATATCGACTGATGGAGCCTATCTACGGCGTTATTCGCTTGTGAAATTGGTGTATTCTTCTGCATACTAGAAAAATCCCGTTTAGACATTTGGTTGTTCCCCCTCACTACATATTCCTAATCATATACACCATGTTTAGCTTGGTTTCGATGAGAAGAAACTATGCATATAGAGAAACTTCATCATTTACCAGTAGATTATTTTATAAAAGGTGCTACTTTTGCAAGCACTTCTTCTTCTGTTGGTGCACTCACATAACGTCCGTTAATATAGACAAATGCTCTTTTACCGCAAGGACCACAGTAAGATTTACATCCAATCTTAATCTCTGTGTCTGGCGCCATCTTTTGGAGCTTTGGTACTATACTTTTGAGACGTGTATGCTTGCATTTCTCACATACACGTATATCATTTGCCATTTTTATACCAACCTTCTTTACTATTTACGACTTTAGTGGTCTCCGTGATTCCCTTTAGATGGATTCGTGATTACAAAACCTTCTTCAGGTAAATATAGATAATCAATCTTCACACCATCCAGCAAAGGTTCACTCGTATTCAAGATGACATCAATATCTTTATCTGTTGATACCACTTCATCGTTCTCTGTTGCCTTATCTAAGTCTAAACCATAATGCGCATGATCACCATGTGCATGAGTGACAAGTACACGAATTTTCAAATCTTTATTCTCTTCTTTGTTCAGCTCTTTAGATAATACTTTTGCCGCGTTACGGGTAATTTTACACTTCATCTGCTGCATCTCCTAATTACGTATGATGTCTTACTCTTTTATTTATTGTAAAGAAACAGATCCTAATTCGCAAGACCGGACTTGTCCATATTTATCGAAAACAGTAATCCATGATCCTTATTATACGTCTATAACTTTGGATATTTACGTTGTATGCGGGTGGTAAACCATCCCATCAAGAACATCGTGACACCAATATCATCTATAGGCAGACCTGGCAATAAGTCAAAAGGGAATAGCCAATATACAATAACAGGTATGAGAAATAACAACTTGTCTCCCAAAGAAACCTGAGATGACGTAATATACCTCCGTATATTACCAATCATCATGGACCAAAACCTAAACGATAGTAATCTTCTGATCTTCATGATTCCTACCTCCATTCTTATACCTTTAAAAAAGAGAGCAACCGCTTGAAGAAAATAGAATCATGCTTAAGCGGCCACCCCCTCTTGTATATCATACGACTTGTGTATGAAAATGTTTCATGAAGTTTTCAAAAACTCATCAATTCTCCCACAATTAAACCCACCTCAAGACTCATATTCCGAAAATCCTGAATGGGAAGAGGGTTTACACCTTGACCGATCTCTACTGTAAAACCTGGTCGTCTGAAATGTTGAATAAACCAATCTTTATATCCAGCGTCACTGCCCTGTAATTTCACGGATCGGTATCCACTCACTTGAGCTAATCTCCGACTCCATTCCTCGCTCACTTCGGGCTCATAATCTCGATAATTCCAATATATTTCTTGGCCTTGACTGTGTAGTGAAATGGCCGCATCGGGAGAAATATCTATTGTAAAAGCAGCAAGTGCGTTGGCTTCTGGTTCGCTTAGAGGGCTTATCCCAGCATAATCACGCGGTAATGGAGATTGCTTCCCTCTACGACTCACTTCTTCTTCCCAATGGGCTGGGAACTGATCACCTAGGTCTACTCCACGAATATTTGCTTTCCAATGTTTGAAATCTCTTCGCTGGCTATTATATTCCATAAGTTCCGTATAGTAAGGATGTTCCTGCGTGACACCTTCTTGAACTAACTCTACACCGTCTGGATTAGCCATAGGAAGCAACCATAATGTACAGTTAGTGAACCACTCTTGTGGATTATATCCATTCCACATTGTCTTATTCTGATATGCTTCCGCATACTCCTCCACGAATCGCATTAAGCATAACGTTGTAATCCATTCATTAGCATGGATAGAGGCATTCACATGTATTCGTCTCTCGCCTGTACCTATTTTTAATATCTCAAGCGACTTACCCATGACACTTTCACCTATCGATCGTGCCTCTATAAACTTATACTTACCCATTAATTCGTTAATATGTCTCATCATATCCATATATCCATATTCGCCTTGTGGCGCAACAATAGACTTCATTTCAGATGTAGGTAATACTAGGACACGACCTACTGGAAATCGATCATGGGAAATCCCAGGATTAAAACCTTCCAAAGCTTGTTCTGTAATAGAGAACTGATCCAATACGCTCTCAAGCGTGTCCCCCATCTGTATCGAATATCTCCGTCGAGGTGTCGATGGAATAAATAATATTTGACCAGGAATAAGGTATGGTTGTTCAGTTGCCCAAGGGTTGGCGTTCACGATATTTTCCGGCTTAAGTCCTCTTGCCGAAGCAATGCGTTGTAGGGTATCTCCTTTACGTACAATATATTGAAGCATACATACCTTCCTTTCTGGGATATGAACGTGAAGCCTCCAATAGTAAAGTTAGAGTGGTTAGATTGTATGCCCGCATTGTTGTCCATCATGCATAAATAATTGCTCTTTCTAAGACATCATTAAGGGGTTGTCTCTATGTAGAAGAAAGTTAGGTGTCCTGAGAGAACGCTGCCATACACCAACGAATGGCATAAAAAACCTCAGCTCTATGTAAACGAGCTGAGGAATCGTTCTTTACACTATCACATAGATAGGGGGCACTGAAGTGACCTTGACCTGCTATTTTTGTGCATCCGTTTTTTTTAAGGAATTCGGTTCATCATTCTTCAAACTTAGATACTTGCCACACGACAGGTGTGCGTCGGATCTGTTCACCTAACCATTCATTCGCAATCTTCTTGAATATCTCGCCATCCCCACTACAGAAAAATTGATGTATCGGGCTCTCATCACTCTTAGCGAGTTGACCCTTTTGATATAATATGGTGCTAATTTCTCGGGCTGTCTCCTCTGCCGAACTGATTAGTTTGACCCGATCTCCCATAACCTCTTGAATCGATTCCGTAAGAAAAGGGTAGTGAGTACATCCAAGAATCAGGCAATCAATAGAGGTGTTCCGGATATTCTCCAAAGATCGTTCCACAATATGTTGCGTCTCACTTGATCGAAATAATCCTTGCTCAACAAGAGGTACAAGCAATGGACAGGCCTCACTAGTCACATTTACATAAGGTGATAGTTCTTTTAATGCATGAGTATAAGCTCCACTACCTATCGTACCTACGGTTCCGATAACACCTACATCCCCCGTCTTTGTAGCTGTTATCGCTGCACGAGCTCCTGGATGAATAACACCAATCACAGGTATGGATACTTTATCTTGAATATATGTGAGTGCTGCTGCTGTTGCTGTATTACAAGCAATAACAATCATTTTCGGTTCAAATTGGATGAGAAAATCAACAATTTGCTCAGTAAATACTCTAACTTGCTCAGATGACCTTGGCCCGTAAGGCGTACGTGCAGTATCTCCATAATATATAATTTTTTCTCGAGGGAGCTGTCTCATCACTTCTTTAGCTACCGTTAGTCCCCCCACACCCGAGTCTAAAATTGCAATTGCATGTTGCACGAACACACCGCTTCTTTCTGTATCGAATTCTGTTATCTACTCTGCTACCATATGTCAATGATTATTATAACGTACCTTGAAACTTAGCCCAATTCTTTTAACTCTTATAGAATCGTACATAGTGTCTTGAATTCACAGAAAAACAGACCTTACTCCCCTTAGAATCATAGGGTAAGGCCTGAAATTCAAGTTATTAGATCAACTCTTCATCCACAAAAAGATCAAATGCATCTAATTCTGGTTTCTCTTGATCTTTCTCTTGTATTGATGATATCTCAACCTTCTTTTCTAGAGTTTCATCTTTACAATGCCGCCATGATTGAACGTCTTGAACGATATCCGTTGCCTTATTCTTCACAATTCCATAGATAACGGCACCCTGTTCACCAGCTACGCTCACTAGTTCTTGTGTCTTATCACTTACCTGACGTGTTTTTTCTACAATATCCTTGCGTAGCTCTGTACCTTGCTTCGGTGCTAATAACAGGGCAGTTACAGACCCCACAACACTTCCAATCAAAGCTCCCCACAAAAAGCTCTTGTTACTATCTTTCATTGTCCATCTCTCCTTCATCCTTAGCTTTAGACTCCCCCTGACTTTGGATAGAGTAATAATCTTTACTCTCCCTACTTCCAAGAACGGGCGAATGCCTATTTGTTAATGCATTATAGTCAGAAGATACTTGTCTTGACACTCAAGGACAACCGAAAATATAAATTATTATTTAAGATGGGTTGTTACGTTGGATTTGAGCTGCATGCGCAGCTCCTGGATTCAGATCAAGGACATATCGTGGTGGAACAACTATTGCATGTTGATGTTCACACAAATAAGCCTTGTCTGCCGAAGTTCCAATGGACTCACCGTCCTTGATGATATCACCCTGATCATATAAATACTTAGATATCACGAGCAAGTCTCTCGCTACCTCGCTAGGATCCATATCGCGGAAATGACACTGAGCATCTGGAATTCCCAATGCAGATAATCCTAGAGTATCCATGATCATTTCCTTTTCTTGACCCGTACTATACAGACGAAGATTTACTGCACCATACAACTTCTCACCTAGTTCAACAGCTTCTAGATATGTTGTAGGTTCAACGAGTTTGTCACTAGTATGCCAGAACATCGCTTTACAAGGGACTGTTTCAAGTATGGCTCTAACGACTCCCAATATAAGATCGAAACGATCCTTATAGGGTAATCCTGCCGTAAATAAATCATGGAAACGAATACTGTATGTACAGTTATCTATCGTTTCGCGTGCGTTCTGCCAGTGAAATGATTGCTGGAGAGCACTATCAAAACGACGAATATCTTGAAGAATTGCTGGTTCGTATATACAGCTCTGTGCTGGTACTTCAGCATCTTCAAAAGATACTTTGTGATCCATATGGAAAAAGACCTTAGGTTGTATCTGTTCTTCGCCAGACGTAACTGCTTCCAGCGCAAATGGAGAAGGAATATTATTCTGTCCATCTGATATTTTTATGGATCCTGTATATTTTTCAATATTAGCACGGAGTTTTTCACTTGATACATTAGGCATCTTGTCGAATAAGAATTCAATCATGTAGATAGGTTCGAATCCAGAAACATCACTTTCATTTAATTGCTCTTGATGATTAGTGTTTGTATCTTCCATACAATAACGTGCTCCTTTTATGTTTGTACATATCCTAATTCCTGATCTAAGTAATTCCCCACAGATGAGGAGAAATCATTCAGAACTGTAGGAAGTACACTAGTGAGGTGATGAAGAGAAGTCCGATCCCATTCATAATAATTCTGTACCAATGGTTTGCGAAGTTGTACCAGTTGTATTAAGACAGCATGTATTTCACTGTTAAATACCTTTTCCTCATAAGTAATATCAAGGATATCCTGATAACTACTAGCATCACGCATGATGAATCCATCAATAAGGTAACTACATACATCCGTAACCACTTCAATAGCTAAATGAAGAGATCTCTCTTGGACAAATCCCAAGATAAGACCTCCATCCCATTTTGCTGTTGCTGTTTGTAAACCTAGAACAATTTCAGGAATCGTATGCAACCGTCTTTCGATCTGTTCTCTATTGACATAGTACATAGTTCTACCCCCATGACATCTGATAACGGATATTTTCTTCTATGTTATAGTTCGTAATCGACTGCGACCGAGCTTTCTTTAAACTCATTCATATGTTGGATAACTTCTTGGTGAACAGGATGAATTTGATAGGATTGAAGATCCTCTAAAGACTGTACTTCCGCTATGAGAGAAATATCATATGAACGTTCCGAACGAATCACATCTACACCAATTTCTAATGACACAAGCTGAGGTATTCTACCTTGCATATTTCTTAATATGGTTGCTGTTCTATTCACACTTTCAGGAGAACTATCCTTTAATTTAAAGAATACAATATGTTTTATCATGAATGGCTCCTTGTCCTCTAAATAGTATAAGGTACACCAAAAAATATAACATAACCCATGCCTTTGGGAAAGGAACTTGTCAGCTATCACTTATCTTTGTCATCCTTTTGCTTATCCTTATTTTTTAATATCGTAATAATTCTTATTACTTTGTTAGGTAGCGGTAACCCCAACCGTCCATAATTCTCTGTAATCGATATCAACTCATTCGCCATGTAGAAATAGACAGCCCCACTTTTCACCATACCTATATCCTGACCAAGTAGACCATCCATCTGATGAGCTAAGAGGATGACAAGAAACATTAAGGCTTTTCTAGTTAATCCCCAGAACCCAATTTTGCTGTTGAGTCCTGTACGATCCTTAATTGCTGCCAGTACCCCTGTAACATAGTCAATAATAATAATAACGAGAAAAACACTTAACAGATCGTCCCACCCTCCAAAAGCAAAGGCTAGAACTGCTCCCACTGCCCCACTTGCTCCTTGTACAACCATTGAATTCATTGCGACCACTCCTTGTAAACATTACATACAACATCATATGAATAGTTCTGATAGAGTGCGAAGCCATTTGTCATCTATTTAATAGATTTATAGAGTACATTTAAGTGGAAATATACGACAGGTTCGTTTTGCTATTGAAACTACTACTATAAATAGGGTAAAATTTATATTAAAAAAAATATCGGAGGAAATATGCCTACACAACCAGAAAAACATTCAATTCAGGCGTGGTCTCTGATCAATCGCAAGTATTTAGGAAAAGGCGTGCGTGTGAAACGATTCCGTAAACCGACACGTTGCCAAATTCGTAATCGCGTTCTACTCGCTATTTTAATGGCAAATGACATCAAACTATCCTATTTGGCTGAGCAACTCTCTGTTTCATCAAGAAGTGTAAGTGCTTGGGTGTACGAAGGCCGGGTTCCTGGTAAGAAGAACATGGAGAAAGTGTGTCAATACTTAGGATATCCTCGACATATTCTATTTAATGAAGACCTTCTCTCGAAGAGTCCCATCATATGCCAGCCCGCTCATTCCAGATTTATGCGCAGAACACTAACTCGTTCTCCTGTAAGCAATAAGATTCTGACAGGGCTTTGCATGGTCCATGACTTATCCGTAAGTGATGTGAGTGACTGGATTAACGTTCATCCAGGTACATTCCGCAAGTGGTTACATCAAGGAGCATTACCTTCTATGACCTTTCAAGAAAAAACGGAAGGATTCTTCCGCATTCCAAAAACGATATTATTTGCGGATTGCGTATTGAAGGACAACTCCATCCAATCCATATGAGTCAAGTAGAAACGGTAATACTGTCCTTTTTCAAAGACGGCAACCATTCCAACGGAAATATCAAAACAAAAATAGCCTCTTCATCCCAATTGGGTGCAGAGGCTATTTCAATTAATAGTCAATTTTTAACCGCTAGTAATGCACTTATCGTTAGAAGATGTTGTGTCTTTCCAAATCACATTTTCTCCGTAGTTCTTCCCCCAGTCATACATCATGCGTAGAACTGGCATTAGACTTTGACCGTATTCAGTTAAAGAATATTCTACTTTGGGTGGAACCTCCGCATATACTTTTCTCAGAACAAGCTTATCTTCTTCCAATTCTCGCAATTGATTGGTTAGCATTTTTTGGGTAATGTGTGGAATAAGCTTCTTGAGTTCACTAAATCTCTTGGTTCCTTCGAGGCCGAGATGCCACAAAATAATCAGCTTCCATTTACCACCGATAACGGCAAGCGTAAGCTCCTTCTCACAGTTGATTTCTTTCAAGTTAATACGATCTTTAATCTGTGTTGCCATATTATTAACCCCCCCCCTCACACTTATCATACTACATCATGCCCTAGGGACTCATTTACGCACAAAAACGAATACCTATCCACATGGGTAGCATTCGTTTTTGTGTTGAATGGCTTTCTATATGTTATTATTCCAGATTAGCATGTTTACCGAACATTTGCTTCGTAGTCTGACCTGTCTGCTCCATCATTTGTAGAATGATAGCATCGTAGAATATCAGCATCGTCTGCTCAAATAGTGAAGCCATCGGCTGAATGGTCGTATAACTTCCACTCTGATCCTTCGGTGACCCTGGTAACTTCACGGTGTAATCTGCTAATCGACCAATCGTCGATTCCGGTGTAATGGTAACTGCTACAACGGTGGCACCTATCATTTTGGCCCTTTCTGCCATCGAAACAAGGGACTTTGTTTCACCAGAACCAGATCCAAGGACTAACACATCTTCCTTATCGATTCCAGGAGTAATGGTATCTCCAACGACATATGCATCAGTACCTACATGCATGAGCCGCATGGCGAATGCCCGCCCCATTAATCCTGATCTTCCAGCTCCTGCTACAAATACTTTGCTAGAACGCAAGAGAATCTCAGCCAGTTGACTATCTTCTCCTTCTCCGATCTGTGACACGGAATGCTGTAGCTCATTTACAATTTCCTGTGTATAATCCACTGTATTCATTAGAATCTTAGACTTGGCTTACAAGGCGTTTCATTTCTGCTGCAGTTGCCTTTTTATCCTGTTCGCCAGTGATACCGCCACCCACGATAACAAGATCAGGATTTGCAGTAATAACCTCTGGCAGAGTACTTAGCTTGATCCCACCAGCTATAGCTGTTTTCGCATTCTTCACGACGCTCTTAATAGCGTTTAAATCATCAAATGAATTCTTACCAGCGGCTTGATGGTCATAACCAGAATGCACACAAATGTAATCAACACCAAGTGCATCAATTTCTGCTGCTCTTGTCTTTATGTCTTTTACATTGATTAGATCCACTAAGATCTCTTTATTATGTTTCTTCGCTTCCTCAACCGCACCTTTAATAGTCGAATCATCGGATACACCTAGCACTGTAACAATATCTGCACCAGCTTCTACTGCCTTCATGACTTCATAGCCACCAGCATCCATAATTTTAAGATCAGCTAATACAGTTAGTGATGGAAAAGCTTCTTTGATCGCTTTTACCGCATGTAATCCTTCGTTAATAACAATCGGTGTTCCAATCTCAACGATATCTATATATTCAGCTACTTCCGATACAACCTCTATTGCTCCGTCAATATCTACCAGATCTAATGCTAATTGTAATTTCATAGTTGTTATATCTCCTCATCCATATATTATAGGTGTTGTAATCATTGTAGGACCTAACATTCTTTTGAGGAAGTAGGCACTTTAAAGTGAGGAAGTTACCTGAAGGATACTAATGCGTAGTTATAGGATTTATCACAATCTTAATATGATGACTTTCGCTATTAACCCCATGAGCAGCTTCTTTTAGTGATGTTTTAGCATGCCACATAAGTAACCTTATTAACATTTTTTCGCTATTCCATAAAATACACAAGCTATAAAAAAATAGGGATGCTCCCCTAGCCATTTTTATGACTCTTGGAACATCCCCATTTATTTTATTATGAATAAACCTTAACCTTCAGCTTGTTCTTTTAAAGATTTCAGCTTCTTCATCACATGATTCTCACCACGACCGAAATAATCATGAAGAAGACTATATTCTTGATATAACACGTCATACACTGCTGCATTCTCAGGAATAGGCTTAAAGCTCTCCTCACGAATACGTGCCATATACTTCGCTGCATCCACAATGTTATCGTATCCGCCAGCTTCTTTACCCGCTGCTACCGCAGCAAACATCGCAGCACCCAGAGCTGGTGTCTGTGTTGAAGCCGCTACCTTGATCTCACGTCCAGTTACGTCAGCATAGATTTGCATGAGAAGTCTATTCTTCTGTGGTAATCCACCACAGGCATATAATACCTCTACAGGCACACCGTTGTTATGGAATGCATCAACAATTTTACGTGTTCCAAAGGCCGTAGCTTCAAGCAACGCACGATATACTTCTTCTGGTTTAGTAAGCAAAGTATATCCTACAATTAATCCTGTTAGATCTGTATCAACCAACACGGAACGATTTCCGTTCCACCAATCAAGGGCGAGCAAGCCCGTCTGACCTGGTACATATGCTGAAGCTTTCTTTTCTAGCCATTCATGGACAGAAATACGTTCTTCTTTCGCTTGTTCTTTAACGTAAGCCGGTACGGACTCATCAACAAACCATGCAAAAATATCTCCAACAGCAGACTGCCCCGCTTCATAACCAAAATATCCAGGAATGATGCCATCTTCAACAGCACCACACATTCCTTCTACTTCACGTTCTTCATCACCAAGGAGAAGATGACAAATAGAGGTTCCCATGGACATCACTAGTTTACCTGGTGTTACTACACCTACTGCTGGAACAGCAGCATGTGCATCCACGTTTCCTACAGCGACTGCTGTGCCCGCAATCAACCCCATCTGCTCAGCCATGTCAGGAGTTAAGCCCCCAGCTTTGGTTCCAAGAGGATATACTTCTCCCCGAAGCTTCGTATCTGCTATTTGCTCTAATCTAGGATCAAGTGCTTTGAAGAATTCTTTGCTTGGATATCCCTCACGCTTATGATGAATCGATTTGTAACCCGCAGTACATTGATTACGCATCAGGTTTCCACACATTTGCATAATGACCCAGTCTGTCGCTTCCACAAATTGATCTGCTGCCTCATAAATTTCGGGGGCCTCATTCAGAATTTGCCATGTCTTCGCGATCATCCATTCGGAAGAAATTTTGCCACCATAACGAGGGAGAAAGTTCTCGCCTCTTGCAGCTGCAATATCATTTAATCGATTAGCTTCATCCTGTGCCGCATGATGCTTCCACAATTTCACCCAACTATGTGGATTAGCTTTATAATCATCTCTTAGACATAATGGTGTTCCTTGTTCATCAATTGGTAGCATCGTACAAGCGGTGAAATCAATTCCGATACCAATGACGTCTTCTGGTGAAATCCCCGATTCTTTCATAACAGCAGGCACTGAATTTGTCAGTACTTCGATATAATCTGCGGGATGTTCGAGCGCCCAATCCATCCCCAACTTCAAACCGTTCCCAGGAAGGATTTCATCGATTACACCATGACGATAAGGGGTTACATGTGTTGCAATCTCGTCACCATTCGTTAGATTCACAAGAACGGCACGTCCTGATTCTGTCCCATAATCCACACCTACAGCATACTTAGGATTCATTCTTATTTCTCCTCCTTCTTGATCTGTCCATAATAAGCATTGGCTCCATGCTTGCGGTAGAAGTGCTTATCTAGTAACACTTGGTCCATCGATTGTAATTGTGAATTCAGAACGAAAGAACGATAGGCTATTTTAGCTACTTCTTCCGTAACAACCGCGTTATGAACGGCATCATTAGCGTTCTTACCCCAACAGAAAGGTGCATGCAAGTTCACTAATACGGCAGGTACATCCATTGGATTGATATCTTTAAAAGTCTCTATAATGACATGACCTGTCTCCAGCTCATATTCTCCAGCAATTTCTTCCTCCGTCATCTTTCTAGTGCATGGAATTGTTCCAAAGAAATAATCACCATGAGTTGTTCCTAGTGCAGGTATGCCACGTCCGGCTTGCGCCCAACTAGTAGCCCATGAAGAATGGGTATGTACAACACCTCCGATTCCTTCAAAACTTCGATACAAAGCCAGATGTGTGGGTGTATCCGAGGATGGACGCAAATCCCCTTCGATGATATCTCCTTGCAAATTAACGACAACCAATTGCTCTGCCTTCAATTTTTCATAAGGTACACCACTTGGTTTTATTACAACGAGGCCCTGCTCACGGTCGATTCCACTGACATTTCCCCATGTAAATGTGACTAAACCATGCTTGGGTAGTGCTAAATTCGCCTCTAATACTTCTTGCTTCAGTTGTTCTAACATGTATTGAAACATCTCCCTCCAATGAATGAATAAAAAGAAAATAGGAATGTAAGCGCATTACATAATGACCCTAATTATTTCATATATAGTTCAATAAGAACGATTATACATCTTGCTACGTCTTTTATTATACACTTGTACGTACAAGTATTCCAACCTTTTTTAAAACAGAAGAAGTACCGTCAACACCCTTGTGTTTTTATTCCAAAAATAAACAAATGAAATAAGAGCCTTATCTCTAAATGAGAAAAGACTCTTATAGAATAGATCGGTATAGCCAGCCAACACACATTATTTAGGTATAGCAGAAGATTCTCGAACAATTAACTCTGGTTTGTAGATCATTTGACTATCTTCAGGTAACTCTGGCTTTCCTTCAACCATCGCGATCATCCATTCAGCAGCTCTAATGCCCATTTCTTGCTTCGGATGACTAACCGTCGTGAGCTTTACTTCCGTGGCTGTCGCTAAGAATGAATCGTCAAAACCTACAATCGACAGATCCTGAGGCACAGACAATCCTATAGAGCGAACGATATTGAGCAAATTCACAGCTAATTGATCGTTATAGGTGACCCATCCGGTGGCTCTATCCTCAACTGATTGACTCAATAGTTTCTTCGCTTGCTGAATCGGTGTATCATTCTTTTCCTCTGTCGTATATGTAAAAACAGAAGAAGGGGATAACGATACATTGTATTTATGGTGTGCGCTTATAAAGCCCCTCATGCGACGTATTCCCTGCATATCATCCGTTTTGAAGAAACCTGCTATTCTTCGATGTCCTAGCGAAATCAGGTGTTCCGCGGCAAGAAATCCGCCCAGCTCATCATCTACTCTCAAACAAGGTGAATTCATTTCTTCATATGCAGCATTTAGCATGACATAGGGTATTTGTCTATTCTCCAGCGTTAAGAAATAACTTAGATTAGGATTACGTTCCCCACTTTTGGTAGGCTCTATGATAATTCCACTCAGAGATTGATCAAGCATCATCTCAAGACACTCTCTTTCCTTCATGCGATCGTTATCCGTACTCGATAAGACAAGGCGGTACCCTCTGCTACGAAGTTCACTCTCAATGCCTTGTACAATTAAAGGAAATATGTAATCCGATATATAGGTCGTAATGACTCCAATCGTCTGAATATTGTTGCTAATAACCTTTACACCGGGTTCATCCGTTACGAACGTCCCTTTTCCTTGAATACGAAACAGCCATCCTTCCTGCACTAACTCACCAATGGCTTGTCTCACGGTTTGACGGCTAACCTTGTACTGTTCAGAAATCTCATTCTCTGAAGGGAGCTGACTTCCTGGTAGCAGTTTAGATGAATGAATCCAGGATAGAATTTCATGCTTCACTTGCCTATATTTCGCGGTCATGTATTCCTCCGTTAAATCATTGGTTTCTAATTATATTGCCTAAATCATACAACATTATAACACAATTAACATTTGTACGTACAACCCGATTTGTTAGGTACTCCATTCTATTAGTGACCACTACAATAATATCCATATTCGACTTCGTTAGTCTATTGATCGAATTGTCTTCTTCTAACACACAAATTGAACCGCTCTTTGCAGTCTTATTCAGCAATTGTGATTTCGGTTACCGGAGAGGACTTCGTCGCGGCTGGATTTTCTTCATTTAACGGGAAAATCTCCCGTTAAATGGTTGGTAGAGCGCCTTGTATCCGTGTTAACCATAAATCCGATGATAAGCCCCCTTTAGATGGAGAAATTCCATCTAGATTATCTCCCAAGGCGGAAACTAGACATATTAACAGGAAAATTTACCGTTAGTCGTCTTCCTCTTCAGCATCCATTAATATAACATCATCTTTATCTTATATTGCACCACTTTTACTTTTTGGCAGCACCATATTCAATATTCACCTTAAATTGCATTCAAATGAAACTTATATTTATTCAGTATTGCCAAAAAGACCGCTACTGCTCTTTAGCATCAGCGGTTTAACTATTCATCTACTCTATTCATCTTCTCCATTCATCTACTCTATTCATTCATCTACTCCATTTGTCTAAACTACTCATCTACTCTTACCCAAATCTGCCTGAAATGTATTCTTGTGTTGTCGTATTGGACGGGTTCGTGAAGATGGTGTTTGTATCATCGTACTCCATCAGAGTTCCTAAATAGAAATAGGCGGTGTAGTCAGATATTCTTGCGGCCTGTTGCATGTTATGAGTAACAATCACAATACTTAATTCCTTCTTTAGTTCTACAATTAATTCTTCTACCTTTGCAGTGGATACGGGATCAAGCGCAGACGCCGGCTCATCCAACAAGAGAATACGCGGACTAACAGAGAGCGCCCGTGCAATACAAAGCCTTTGTTGCTGCCCACCAGATAGAGACAAAGCAGATTGTTTTAGACGATCCTTTACTTCATCCCACAAAGCTGCTTTCCTTAGACTACTCTCAACGATTTCATCTAACTTTTTCTTGTCCTTCAACCCATGATATTTCGGTCCAAAGGCAATATTCTCATATATAGATTTATAAAAAGGATTAGGACGCTGCCATACCATTCCTATCTTTTGTCTTAATTCGATGACATCCGTTCCTGGTGCATTAATATCTTGTCCATCAATCCAGATTTCACCTGTAATTCTAGAGCCAGCAATATCATCATTCATACGATTTAACGAACGAAGAAAAGTGGACTTCCCGCAACCAGAAGGACCGATCAAAGCCGTTACGCTTTGTTCTGGGAAGTTCATGTCTATACTTTTTACTGCTTCATATTTTCCATAAAAAACGCTTAGTTTCTCGGTTCGAAAGGTTGTTTGCATAATCATTACCCCTATTCCGTTACTTTGATGCTGTGAAAGTGCGATACAATACTCTTCCTAGCCATCTCGCAGATAAATTAAATACTAATACGAGGATAACCAACACAGCTGAAGCCCCCGCAGCAATCGCCATGGCATCTGGAGCAAGACCTTCACTATTAATTTTCCATATATGAACAGCCAATGTTTCCGCTGGACGGAATGGATTAATGGGTGACGTAGGACTAAGTGGATTCCAATCCGTGAAGTCCAATCTCGGTGTGGACATTCCCGCTGTGAACAACAGTGCTGCAGCTTCTCCGAATACTCTACCTGCGGCAAGGACGGTACCTGTCACAAGATTTGGTATAGCAACCGGTAGGAGAATGGATGTAATGATTTTCCACTTTGATAGCCCTAGAGCAAGTCCTGCTTCTTTCTGTTCCTTAGGAACTCCACGGAAAGCTTGCTCGGTTATACGAACCATTAGCGGAAGATTAAATATCGTTAATACAAGCGCACCTGAGAATAATGAGAATCCAAATCCAAATGTATTTACGATAAGTAATAAACCGAACAACCCTACCACAATGGAAGGGAATGAAGAAAGAACTTCAACTACCAGGCGAATGCCCCCAGTAATCTTACCCGGCTTAGCATACTCCGACATATAAATTCCCGCTCCAAGTCCTAACGGAATCGTAATAACGAGTGTTAGAACAAGTAAGAAGAGTGAGTTAAATAATTGCGGTCCAATCCCTCCACCTGCTCGAATCGTCTGTGGAACAGAGGTTAGAAATGACCAACTAATATGACTAAGGCCACGGAATAGAATAAATCCTAACAATCCCAATAATACCGCAACAATAAGCGAGGAAAATACGACAATAACGCCAGTGGCTATTTTATCAGCTGTTCTTGGTTTCATCCCCGATGTCTCCTTTCCAAGAGCCTAACAACAATGATGAATATGAATGTCATAACCATGAGTGCTAGGGCCATACTCCATAGAGCATTGTTTTGTACTGAGCCTGCGACCGTATTACCCATATTCAAGGTAATGACACTCGTAAGTGTGGATGCTGATTCGAACAAAGAACGAGGGATATGTGGAGCATTCCCAATCACCATCTGAACAGCTAATGCCTCACCAAATGCACGTGCCATCCCAAGAACTATACCAGTCAATATAGAAGGCATAACCGTTGGAATAATCACACTTGAAATCGTCTGCCATCTTGTAGCTCCTAACGCATAGGATGACTCCTTCAATCCCTTAGGAAGTGAACTCAGCGCATCACTTGCAATACTAGTGATCGTGGGTAGAATCATAACCGAGAGTACTATCGCACCTGCCGCGACACCTATTCCTTGCCCAGGAAACCAATTACGAAATAGTGGAACGATAACGGTTAATCCTACGAAACCATAGACTACTGAAGGGATCCCCGCCAATAGTTCAATTACAGGTTGTAGAAGTTTTTTACCCCATGTTGGAACAATTTCCGTCATAAATAGCGATGCGCAGATACTTAAAGGACTCGCAATTAGAGCAGCTAACAATGAAGTCGCAAAGGAACCCGCTATAAAGGGAAGTGCACCAAATACCGGATTTTCTCCATTGGGATCCCACTTCGTACCAAACAAGAAATCCCCTATATTAACACCATCTTTAATAAAAGTTGTAAGCCCTTTGGAGGCAACGAAATATATCATTGAAACGATGATAATCACTAAGAGAGATACACAAAAGGTAGTATAAATTCGTCCAATCCAATCTTCTAAATGGTGCTTTTTGATAAGGACAGGTGATCGATTGTTTAATTTCATAATTGTCCTACTTTCTTAAAGTGAAAATAGAGGCAGATGAATCCGCCTCTTTGAGCATATTTAGCAATAGAGTTCTAAACCAGCTTGTGTCATTATTTCTTTGTAACATTTCCATCTACATCACGACTAACTTGCATTTTGGAGGTTGGAATATACCCTAGTTCAGCGACATCTCCATTTTGAACTTCATCTGAAACCATGTAATCCAAGAACGCTTTAGCAACTTCGTTTGGCTCACCTTTGGTGTACATATGCTCATAAGCCCATACTGGATAACTACCTGAGATTACGTTATCAATCGTTGCATCAACACCATCATATTTCACGGACTTAATGGAATCGTCTAAGTAAGAGAATGCAAGATACCCAATAGCACCTGGTGTTTCACTAACGATTTTTCTAACCGTTCCTGACGATTCTTCTAGAATGGCTCCTGCCATATCTTCAACCTTCGTACCCAATGCATATTTCTCAAAAGTACTACGAGTTCCAGAGCTACTTGGACGGTTTACGATAACAATCTTCTCGTCGGTTCCACCCACTTCATTCCAGTTTGTTACTTTACCAGAGAAAATATCTACCATTTGTTGTTTGGTTAACGTATCTACACCAGTATCTTTATTAGATACGACAGAAATAGCAACCACTGCGACTTGATGATCTACAAGTTCTTTCGCTTTGTCAGCATCTCCGTCTTTAAGCTTTTCTTCTGCAAAAACATCCGAGTTACCAATATCAGCCTGTCCTCCAGCAACCTGTGTCAGTCCAGTTCCACTCCCGCCGCCTTGAACTTGCACTTGAATACCTGAATATTTAGCATCAGCCATAAATTTCTGTCCCACTTGCTCCACCAAAGGCTGTAAAGCCGTTGATCCAACTGCAAGAATAGAACCACTTAACTTTTTCTCTGTATCTGTCGAATTACTTGCCCCTTGATTATTACCGTTATTACCACAAGCCGCTAATGTAAGAACGATGGCAAGAGCCCCCATCATAAGTGCTGGTTTCTTTAATTTCATAATTTAATTTTCTCCTCCTCATATCTCTCAACTAAATGTTTCCCCGTAAGCCTCTTTTTCTAACTTACAAAACCTATTTTAATTCTCAAACATTTTTGCAAAATCGTTAGTTTGTAAAATCAAAAATAAATTTCGCAATATAAACTTTATATGCCTATAGATTTTATTTATAATGAATGAAACACGATTATGTATACGAGGTGGGATTCTAATGAATATTATTAAATTGATGATTCTGGTTTATATCGAGAAATATAAAAAGGTCACAGATGTCGCAAAAGAAATGAATATGAAGCAACCCTCCGTATCCTTCCATATGAAGAGTCTTGAAGAGGAGATGGGCATCGTACTATTTGAATCGAAACGTGGACGGATGATTCTTACTGAAGCAGGGAAGGCACTCTATCCTTATGCTTTGAAGATAACTGGACTTGCTGCAGAAGCAAAAAAAGTCGTTCGCGATTACGCCTTGCTGGATAAAGGGACATTACATATTGGAGCTGACTGCATCACTGGTACTTATCTTTTACCAGAGTTCATGAGTATATTCTCAAATAAATATCCTGGAACTCTCCTTCAATTATCAATCAAACCAACTGATACCATTCATCAAATGCTGGTGAATCAGGATATAGATATTGCCTTCTGTCAATCTAACCCGAGCCGACTCGGTATATATAATGGATTCCAACACGACACTCTTGAGGAAGATGAACTGGTTATCATCTTTAGCCCCACGCATCCTTTTGCGAAACTTCAAGCGCTCACCCCTCAACTTATTGCTAAACAATTCTTCATCCAACATGCAGAGGGAACTTATATAAAAGAATTATCATTAGAATGGTCCAGTCTAAATGACATTCATCTGTGGGAACGAATTCAAATGGATTCACCTGAATCAGTAAAAATAGCGGTGCAACACAGTGATCATATTACCTTTTTTCCACGGAACGGGGTTCAACAAGAGCTTGCACATGGACATCTCCTATGTTTGCCAATACCTGCACAAACAGAATCAATTCTATCCTCATATATGATTTATCCACCTGATTCATCGCACTCTTCTTTACGTAATCAGTTTGTGGCGTTTATTAAAAGTCAAAAGCACGATCTGCACAACCAATAAAAATACAATTATTGTAAATTAGTTCGATTTACAATAATTAAATATATAAAATATGTGATATTATATGTTAATATTAACATATCTGAAATTGTATTATAGTTTCCGTAGCATACGGTTCAAGCAATGTATAGAATGTGAATAAGCAAAATCTGAGAGGTGATAACAAATGCCAAGTTTAATACTGGAGGGAGGGACTTTTCGTCCTATTTTCAGTGCAGGTGTGATGGATGCCCTGTTAGATCAAGACGTAATGTTTCCTTATTGTATCGGTGTATCTGCGGGAATCAGCAACGGGTTGTCTTATATTTCCAAGCAAAAGCGGAGAAATTTAGAGGTGTTGGAAAAGTATCGGAATGATCAACGTTATATCGGGGTAAGAAATTTTTTACGCCATCGTAGCCTCTTTGGATTGGATTTTGTATTTGATGAAATTCCAAACACATTAATACCATTTAATAAACAAACCTTTAATAGTTATAGTGGTAAACTTGTAGTCGGCGTTACTAACGCTCAATCAGGAACACCAGAATATATGAATGGATTGGATAATGATGAACACTGGACGATGCTCCGAGCCACCTGTGCTCTCCCCCTCTTCTTTCCTGCTATTGAAATAAACGGAAGCAAATATTATGACGGAGGTTTAAGCGACCCCATCCCGATTCGTAAAGCGATTGCAGACGGTAATGACAAGCATCTCATCGTTCTTACCCAACCTAAAGGGTATGTTAAAAGTTTCAGTAAAAAAAATGCGATGATTGGTAAGGTACTGAAGCGTAAATTTCCTCATCTCGAAGAAGTCTTGCTAACAAGACATGAAAAATATAATGAAACGGTTGCGTTTTGTGAGCAGTTAGAGAAAGATGGGCAAGCTGTAATTCTCCGTCCGAATCATTCCCTAAACAGCTTAGAGAAAGATGTTAACAAACTCAGAGATACCAATCAACATGGCTACGACGAAGCAATGAACCATATCAATGACATTCAAAAATTATTCTCTTAAGTCACATATGGTTGACATTTAAATCTGTCACAACCTCCTCTGGCATTTTTTTGGAAGCACTAGGCACTTCTCGCGGTTTATTATCAATCATATCCGATGAACTAATCATGATACTTACCTGACCTCCGTGCGCGTAAGCTCGAATAAGGACCGGTTGACTATATTTATTTTTAAAAGTGAAATCAGGTCCATACCAGCTTACCGTAGCATCGCGGCCGGGTGGTACATAGGTGACAATCTTGCTATGAGAATAGCGCTGGATAATTTGTAGTCCCGCACGATCTGCAGCATTAAATAGGGTTGATGAAATCTGACAAATTCCTCCTCCAACATCTTCAGATGCCTCACCTCTTACAATAATAGGTGCACGTAAATATCCCTTCTCTTTCGTTCGTTTACCCACAACTTCATTAAATGAGAACGTTTCTTCGGGAAAAATCACCGTATTATTGATAGCTTTGGCAGCCAATCCAATATTATGAGAACGGTTTTTATTATTCGGATTGTAATATGTAAAATAGTTTCCAATCTTTTTCTCCATAATGGATTGTAATAACTCACTATCTACTTTGGCATATACACTGCGCAAGGGCACTTCCAATCTCGATAAGTTCCCCTCATATATATAACTGTAGAACTGAGCCTTAAACCGTTCTCTGTTAAGTGTTGTACCTGCTTGCTCAGCTAATATTCTGCCCTCTCCATTAATAACAGCATTCTTGGGTGGCAAGGATACTCGCTTGTCTAGATCATTCATTAGGGCATTCAACTTCATATCATCAACAATTGGTACTCCGGGAACAGGTATCGTATAGGTAGAATGATCCACTTCTACAATAGGTTCACCCTGTTTTTCAATTACCAATGGCTCTAGAGGAGCCCATTGTTGAACCATTAATAATATAGCCATAATTAAATGCAACCCCAAGGTCACCACTCCCCCTTTTAAGTCAGTCATGATCGGCTATAGTATGAATCAAATGGGATGTGCTGATACATTATGAATTGGGAAAAATTCAAATAGCTCTATTTAATTCCAAAAAAAATGGAATAATTGAAAAAGTTCACTAGTCTGATTGTGCATACAACTAGTGAACATGATATAATTATGGTTGCATTTGATTTAGTGAGTACATGTAAGTTACTCAGTAAAACACTTATAACAGAGTTATAGAGGGGGTTAGGGAATGTTCGCGAAGCGACTGAAACAGTTGCGTAAACAAAGAAAGTTGACCATGCAAGAAGTGGCCGATTATGTTGGAGTTGCAAAAAGTACATATGCAGGATATGAATCTGGATACCGTCAGCCCACGTTAGAATCTATTCATACCATTTCTCGAAAGTTACATACTTCTGCAGATTACCTTCTAGGGCTCACAGATTATTCCGAACCTCCAGCGGAACTGAATCATAATGCGAAAGAATATTTAAATTATGAACAGCTACACTGGGATGGCGTACCTTTGGAAAAAGACGATTTGGACCTCATTCGAATACTCCTCGAACGGATTATTCGCGACCGGAACTTACCAAAGGATAACTAACTCACCCTCACATTAATTGCTGAGCGACCACTCCTCAATGACATTGATAGGAACTTCATCTTTCTCTGCAGCACGAATTAAATCTTGATATGCAGCTTCACATGTAGATTCCGCAGTTGTTATTTCTATATTCAAGTTTTCTTCTTTCCATGCTTGAACATCCGCGATATTACCCTTATTCAGTTTCTGGAAGCTCGTATTTGCTTTATTTAATGCATTATTCATATCATTTCTACAACTTGTCTCCAATTGGATCATTTCTTGTTCATATTTCTGAACGATGGTCACACCATCCGTCGTTTCTTTGCTACTGGATGATTCCGATTCCACTTGACTAGTGTAATCAGACGTCGGTTGAGATGAAAGCTGTGGTTGTGTTGTAGTTAGTTGTTGGGATGAAGATGTTGATTGCGATGGATCCGGTGCTCTAACAGTTAATGCATCATCATCCATTATTGAAGGATTATTTTCCGAATCTATTTCTATATCTATATCCATATCTAATGGAGCCTCTGTTACTGAGGATTCCTTCCAATATAGTCCTCCCCACACAAAAAGCAGCAAAATAGTAATACTTGATAAAATAACTATAAGAGGTTTCGGTTTCCGAAATTGATGACTTCTTCTTTTGCGTATACGTTCAGTACTCATCGTTACCATAACACCACTTTCTTATCAAATTTACAATCTTTATGCGATACGAATATTTCGTGCCTAGTTATAAATTCAATTCTTTCTTGGATTCATCAAATGTTTTCCCTCTACGGACACCATATTTCTTGGCCAATGCCGATAATACGTTATAATCTTCAGGTGATAGTGGTTAGAAAAGAAAGAAAAGAGGCCAGCCCTCCTTCAAAGAAGGAGAGCTGGCTGATATTAAAATTTCATTAAACTTTTGATCATAAGATCTGTCATTTGAGTAACTTGCTTTTTCACATTTGAAATAGCCTAGTCGGTAATTCTCCCATTGATACAGTGAGCATCGATAGCACGATGGCGAATACACTTTCTTCACCCCCTAATATCGATATGAAAAGTCGTTTAGAATTGCAAAACTGGCATTTCTTGTTTAACACCTTGATTTAAACTTGGACGACCCACCGAATAATAAATGAAGTCTGTACCCAGCAAGTTCTCTTCTTTGAACACGTTTCGTCCATCAATAAGAATTGGCTGTTTCAACACCTTTTGAAGTTCCAAGAGATCTACTGTTGCGAACTCATCCCACTCCGTTAATAGACACAATGCGTCTGCATCTATAGCCGTTTCTAGCGCTCCATTACACCATTCGACACCATCCTTCCCATATAATGCTTGAAAACTTTCCATTGCGATAGGATCATAAGCCTTCACATTCACGCCATTCTCAACTAAATGCTGAATAATCTCCAATGCAGGTGAATCGCGTACATCGTCGGTATTTGGTTTGAATGCCAACCCCCATACAGCAACCGTTTTCCCTTGCAATTGTCCTTCAAATATAGTCTCTAGCTTACGGATAACATTGAATCGTTGATCTTGATTCACTTCCACAACGGAGCGTAGCAGTTTAAATTCATAATCAACATGACCCGCAATCTGGATTAATGCACTTGTGTCTTTAGGAAAACAGGAACCTCCATAACCGATACCAGCCCTCAGGAATGATGGACCGATTCGTTTGTCGTATCCCATCCCTTTTGCCACTTTGGTTACATCTGCACCTACCTTTTCGCAAATGTTAGCAATCTCGTTAATGAATGATATTTTCGTCGCTAGAAAAGCGTTAGACGCATATTTAATCATCTCCGCGCTCCGAATATCTGTCACAACGATATGCTCTGTTAGTGGCACATGAAGTTCTGTCATCGTGTCAGCAGCACTCTGACACTCCGCACCAATGACAATTCGGTCAGGATGTAACGTATCCTCGATAGCCGAACCCTCTCTTAGAAACTCTGGTAATGAAATGCTGTCAAAAGTCTTATCCGATTTGGACTGAATTAATTTAGCAAGTCGTTCATTCGTTCCAACTGGCACCGTACTTTTCACAGCAATAATTTTGTGCCCATTCATCGCCTCTGCAATTTCAACCGCAACTTGATCAATAAATGCTAGATTCGCTTCTCCGTTAGGCAATGGCGGAGTCCCGACAGCTATGATGATAATGTCCGATTGTCTCACAGCACTAGATAGATCGCCTGTGAATGATAGTTTCCCCGCAGCACGATTGGATGCAGCTAATTCTTGTAACCCCGGCTCATAAATAGGGATGCCACCCGCATTCAACATATCTATCTTCTGTGGATCCTTATCTACACATATAACTTGATTGCCTAGTTCCGCATAACAAACGCCCGATACAAGACCTACATATCCGGTTCCAATAACTGTAATATTCATTATTAACACTCCCTCGTTGTTTTCATTTCATTTATACCGTGCACAATTGCATGATCTCGTTCCAGTCAAAAGCAAGTCTAACGATATCCTCTTCAATAAGCTCGGTGCCTGTCTGCACCTCAATGAGTTCCATTTCCGTAGTTGCTCGCAGGCTATGTTTCGTGTCTTTTTTAATCACTAAGACGTCCCCAGCCTTGACTAGAATGTGCTTATCATTCAGTACCATTTCTCCTTCACCAGCAACGACCGTCCATACTTCATTTCGTAGTAAATGGTATTGATAGCTTAGATTCTGACCTGCCGTAACACAGATTCGCTTGGTTAATACTTCTTGTCCATCAGGATATTTTAAATAATCGAGAACGCGGTACCGTCCCCAACGTCGCTCTTCATACATAGGTCGCTGATCTGAATGCTTCATGACTTCTTTAATCATCGGACTTGATGCCTTATCCGATACCAGAATCCCATCCGGACTTGCCGCAACAACAACGTTAGATAAGTTAAGTAACGTAATGGGAATATCCAGTTCATTGATAACGTGTGTATTCGTCGATTCACCACTAATAATCCCTTTACCAATGAGTGAGGATTCGATCTGCTCCGTTAATGTATTCCATGTACCTAAGTCCTTCCAATCCCCTTCATAAGGAAGCGCAACGATGTGAGTAGCTTTCTCCACAACTTCGTAGTCAAAGCTATTTTTGTTAATCCGTCCATACTGCTTCGACATCTCGTCGTACTGGATCGGATAACCTTTTTCAATAAGAATATTAATTAGAAAATTAAGCTTAAAAGCAAAAACACCGCAGTTCCAAAGTGCAGCCTGTTCAATCATGGCTACCGCTTCTTCCTCACGGGGTTTCTCTCTGAAACTCTGAACGGTTACGAAAGGCTCATCTACCTGTGTACCGATTTCTGGAACGATATATCCGTATTTCTCGGAAGGATACGTTGGCTTCACACCCATGAGCGCCAAGTCCGCACCGGATTCATTCAGAACATGTTCAAGCTCCTTCGTCTTATGAAAGAATGACTCTTCCACGTACGGATCAACAGGCATGACAACGACGGTCTCATCTAGGCTTACACCTTGTACCGAATATAAATATGTAGCTGCTAACGCGATAGCTGGGAAAGTGTCTCTTCTCTCTGGCTCGACAATCACCTCAATCTTACTACCGAGCTGGCTATGAATCATTTCAACTTGTGATTTACTCGTTGCGATATAAGCATGATCATGGAGTCCAGCTTTAGAAATTTGTCCCCATACTCGCTGTACCATTGACTCCCGTTTACCATCAGCACTCCCCAACACCTTCAAAAACTGTTTGGAACGTGATTCATTCGATAACGGCCACAGGCGTTTACCTGATCCCCCGGATAGAAGAACAATTTTCATAATGACTCCTCCTAAAATTTTTATGAAGCGTTAGCCTCCTGATAGTCTTCGCAATAAAAATTCACTTCGAAAGCATATACTTAGTTTTGTTTAGCACTTCATTGCTTATCTCCGCAACAAAAACTTACGTCGTAAGCATATGCTAAAATTTTTATGAAGCGTTAGCCTCCTGATAGTCTTCGCAATAAAAATTCACTTCGAAAGCATATACTTAGTTTTGTTTAGCATTTCTTCATTGCTTAACTTCGTAACAAGAACTTACGTCGTAAGCATATGCTTAAATTTTTATGAAGCGTTAGCTTCCTGATGATCTTCGCAATAAAAATTCACTTCGGAAGCATATGCTTGCCATCGGATTTCTACCGCTATAAGCGGTATATAATCAAGAAATCTGATGGTAACAGCGATCGTAAGGACAATCCGCCACCGTAGCGGACATCTCCGCACTATATCCCTACTTCGACAACATCACCTTAGCTTTTTTCAACAAAGCCTCTTCATATAATCTAGTAAGCTTAGGGCTCTTCACAACGAGTTGTGAGGATTGAATGCCGCTAGTCCATGTATTATAGTAATTGGAGTTTTTGCCGTATGAATTATCTAGTAAGGTATTAGGCTTATCCATTAAGCAAGCTAGAATATGCCCATGTAACCTTGAAGTCTGTACATTGCGATAACCACTGAAGCGTCTAACGGCTTTGTTTACCAGGTAATCGCTATATTTATTCCAGATGGGATACAGCGGTATGCCGCTACCTTTTCTCATGACTTTAGCAGTCACGTTGATCAACTTTTTCTCCACTCGATTATATAAGGACGCCCAGTCTAAGAAATCACCTTCTCCATCGGACTCGAACTGAATTTGTTCCTTGGTTTTCTCAATATCAGTACGGAAGAAACAGAGTAGGTCTTTATCCGGTTTACCTTTCGGCATAATAGGCCATAGTTGATGCGCCATGTCAGGCGATAAGTAGATGTGACATTTGTGGAATTTATGTCTAGCCATATCGTATGTTAATGTATCTCTTACAAAGAGATGAGCATCTGGATGATTATTAAAAAGTAGTGCCGTACGATCATATTCAGATTCTTCCTTGAAGAATATCGTCTGTGGAAGTAACACGATCCGATTGTGAACATACTCCGTAACGATTCTCTCACGCAATCTTTGATGTACCGGGTACAAATCCCCAAAGTTGCCTCCACCCTGAAGGACAATGATCTGATCTTTCGGTATGTTTAACTGATCTGGGAAATCAAGGACACTGTAGCGTGCTTGAACGTGAATATTATGATCTCTGAAGAACGCTTCAGTACCTTTCATAATCAGTAAGTCACCACCGTTGTTGTACACAGGGTAATCAATATAATAAATACTTGATCCTGAAGGGATTACTTTCAGAATTTTACGTAGCTCCTCTTTCAATACGTCCATCGGGTGAACATCTGGTTTCACTTGCATAGCAACGTACTCCTTTACTTTTTGGTTTTTTCTTTCAAACGCTCTATTAGAAAACGAAAATCATCCTTATCGAAGAACATTCCCCTAAACTTCACTTGAAACACAATCCGCATCGATGCCATCGTCACCGCTAATCGGATGATAGCTCCAATTAATAGAGAAAATGCGATTCCGTTCAGCCCATACAATGGTGTAAATATGAAGAACAATCCAATCGTTACTACAAGTGCAATAAGTTGGCGAACCAATACAAGACCCGGTCTTCCCATCGCATTAAAAGAGGATGCTAGAATCCATGATCCACCACCCAGAATACATTCAATAGATAAGAGATAGAAGGCTACGCTAGCCTCTAGAAAAGGTGCACCAAACAGTACCCCCATTAGATACCTTCCAATGAACATGCATGGAATAACGACAATCGTCATTAAAAGCATAGATAGTCGGAACGCCCGACCAACCGTTGTCATAATCGTCTTCTCATCCATCCCCGTTACTTTCGGAAAGATAACGCTCGTAATGGCTGTCTGCACAACATTAAATACACGGGATAATGCATATACCACCGTGTATAATCCCAGATCTCTTGCGGTTAGCATCGATAGAATGACGATCTTATCGAATTGAGAATACAGCGTTCCCAGTAGCTCTACTCCGAACACTTTACTCCCATAACCAAACAACGCCTTCGCAGCTTGTGTATTTCCTAGTCCTTTGAACCATTGAATCCGAAGCTCTTCTCTTACACTGTACAAGGCCCATAATATGACAACAACGCTGGTCACGAGAAACACCCGTGCAGCTGAATGAAGACTTAAATTACCCATTGACCAGAGAACCAACAGCCCGATCAGATTAATCAATGGAAAATATAATCGAACACCGTTATATACATTAAATTTACCTGTGCTCTGTGCAAGTGCAGATATTAGATTAACTGCAAGCAATATCGGGAGCATCAGTACTGTATACCACCTAGCTGTCTGAATGACGGCTTCGGGGTAATTCCCGAGCCATGCAGGCAACCAGATCCAAGCGACTATTCCGACAATGATACTAACGGGAATCTGAAACAGAAATCCTGCTCTTACGAAATCAGCACCTCTACCCTTGTTCTGCTTAAGGTTATAGATCAGCGAGGTTGGAAGACCAAATCCTACAAGTCCTGCTAGCAATGTTGGCCAGAATAGAATTGCTGAGAACTCCCCTTTCCCCACGACACCAAACATGCGAGCCGTCACAATCGAGGTTAACGTGCTGATGACCATAACTAAGAGATTAGTTGCACTAGTGCGAAGAATCGTTTGAAAGAGTCCGCCACCCTTCATTTCTTTACGAATGGTAAGCTCTGCCATAACCTATCCTCAACCCCTACTGTTATATCGCAAGATACCAACAAGTGATCCGTTGCGGTAACATATTTTAACGACTTGTCTGATAAAGGTCTTGAAATGAAAAATGGAGAATATCGAGGATAGAATAGCCTGAGCCATGCGAATGATATTCTTTAATATGGCTATAGAACCTTTATCTTTCCTTTTCACCGCATCGCTCACGCCTTGCCAGAAAATCCGTTTCAAGAACCATTTCTTCGTCGTTCGTTCCTTCGCAATCTTGTGCTTCACCGGTGCAAACGGTGTATAGAATACCTTGTACTTTTCACGTACTCTAGCAATGAGTTCACTTTCCTCGCTTGACAACAGGTTCTTACCAACCCGTCCCAAGTCCTCACGGAATGGCTTCATCTCTTGAAATACACTCATTCGAAAAGCAACATTCGCGCCATACGGGATCGATGGAGATGGCATTTCTTTCACTTCACTCGAATAATCGAGGATAGTAAATACCGATCGATGTTCCTCCGGAATCCAGTCAGGCTCCGCGACTTCCCAGATTGGATCAATTTTGCCACCAACACATCCAATCATTGGATCCCTTTCAAATACTTCTACAATATTCTGAACCCACTCCACGGAGGCAAGCGCATCATCATCCAAGAAGAGAATGTACTGACCTCTCGCCTCTTGAATTGCACGATTACGTGCAACCGACAGACCCAGTTTATTTTCCAATATATAACGTATTCTTGGACCATGCTGATCTCTTAGCTGATTCACGACCTCAGCCGTATGATCTGTCGATCGATTATCGATCACGATAATTTCAATTTCCTCTTTTGCATAACTTTGAGTTAAGATGCTCTCAATGGCTTCTCCTGTATCCTGTGCTCTGTTATGCGTACATATAGCTACCGTTACTATAATACTCATCGTTCATCCCCATCCTTGATAAACGTTTTTGGTCTTTTGAGCGATTGTACTCCACTCTAATTCTTTCAATACTTCATCATAATCTGGTAACTTCTCTTCATTCTTTACGTTTAAAGCCACTTTCATCGCGTTCGTCAGCCCCCGACTATCTTCTGGATCATAACGAACAACCATGTCTTCCTTACAATATTCATCAATGAAATCATTATTGGGCATGACAATCAGTTTCTTGAACGATAGCCCCAATATAGCGGATCCCGAAGTCGTTATCTCTTTGTAAGGCATCACCATCACATCAACAGAGCTAATTAGATCGGCGATCGATTCGTTCGGAATAAAACGTAATTCCAAAATAATGTTATCCAGATCCTGAACACCTTTCAGATATTCCTGCATCTCTTGATCAGCTTTGCCGGCAATGATTAAATAGGATTGTTTCGTCTTCACGGCATTAAACGCTTCAATTAAATCTTCAACGCCCTTATATGCTTTGATCGCACCAAGAAATAAGTAGACGTCGGCATCTTCACTTATGCCGTATACTTCCCTGTAGTTCATGCCGTTCCGTTTATACACGCCTACATAATGACCATGTTTCACAACGAATAACTTCTCATCAGGAACACCGAATTCAGCGATAACCTTTTGTTTGATAGACTCAGAGGCAACAATCAATTTACTACAGAAACTACAAATTAATCGACGCATGAAACGTTCCATTGTGGGGTACTTCACATGATGTGGGTACAGATTATGAATGGTCCAGACTAACTGTATATTTCTTAGCTTCAAATACATCATGGTTAGAATAAATATGAACGATTTCACTATAAAAATCAGCGGATTCCGGTTCTGATAAGCATGGTGCATCCAATGAATATGGACGATATCACCTGATTTCGCTTGACCTACCTTCAGCATGAACTTGCCATGCTTTAGATCCCTAATATCCATTCCTGCACCGCACAACGAATCTGTTAATAAATCATTATAAAAGTTTAACTCGCTCGACTTCGGCCACATCCATACTTTCATCGCATTACTCTCCCTAACTTGCTAGAATCAATTCCACCGGACATCCTTTTTGACTACCTTGGCCGGTATCCCTGCCACAAGTGTATAGGGCTCCACATCCTTCGTTACAACTGAGCCGGCAGCAACAACAGCACCATTACCAATGGTCACACCTTTTAAAACAATAGATTTGCAGCCGATCCATACCTCATCACCGATCACAACAGGTTTCGTCGATATCGTTCCTTCTAGCTGATGGTAATCCGTGTCTGTTATGACAACATCCCATGAGATCGCGCAACCTCTACCAATCGTTACTGACTCCTTCGCCATAATCTCTGTCCGACGATTAATGTACGTGTTATCACCGATCATGATCTTTGCGCCGGGAGCATCTAAATAGAAATTAACTTGGTTATAGAGCATCACTCTATTTCCTAGTATTAATTGTGAATGGACACATTTTGAAATTACGTGAGAACCTGCAACTTGGAGCATTGAACCACTTTTAGTTACTCTTAATGCAAATAAATAACCTCTAAGTATACGATTAACCTTCTTGATGACATGCCTTACCTTACTTGCATTCAAGTGAAGCCCTCCCTGGCATTACTCGCTTCTATACTCCTGTCACGATCCTTTAGTTATATCTCCGGATCCAATCATTCGGTACGTTAATTTCACGAATGACTTTAGCAGGTGTACCACCAGCCATGACATTGGCTGGAATGTCGCGTGTAACGACGCTGCCTGCTGCGATCACACTATTATATCCGATCGTTACACCAGGCAAGATAAGTGCTCCTCTACCGATCCAGACATTATCTGAAATGACGATATCTCTACTAATAGATTGATCATCTTTATCCACAGGATGAAAGTTCGTATCAATCATATTAACCATTGGGCCTATAATTGAATTACTACCAATTCGAATCGATTTCGAACAGCCTATATCTAATCCATAGTTAAAAAATACGTTGTCTCCCACCCACAATGTGGCTAGTTTATCAACGGAAATCGAGGACTGAAAGGGTTTCGCATGAAAGGATACATTTCGTCCAACGACGAATTCACCTTTATTCTTTACCGTCAGTCGACCTGAAATTCTGCTCAACCTGCCCACAGATTTGGTCTTGAACGGAAGAATTATCGCACCCTTCAGAACAGCTACCAACTTACCTACACTGAGTTGTCTCGTTATGCTACTCATACACTCAACCCACCACTTCTGGCTTCAAGTGATTAGTCAATAATGTATGGTAGGTGTCCTCTACCTTCCGAGCAATTGAATCCATGTTGAAATCATTCATTACGCTTGCATGACCTTGGCTTGCAAGCTCCTGATAGTTTACTCGTTTATCGTATACCTTCTGAATCGTCTGATAGAGTTCTTCCACGTCTCCATCCTTCACGATGAAGCCGCCCTGAGTCATCTGGATGATTTCAGGAGCTCCACCAGAATCGGACACAATAACGGGTGTCTGTACCAACATAGATTCAATAATGACTCTACCAAAAGGCTCATTTAACGAGAAGTTAATGGTCAGATCGCATTCTTTCATCAGTTCAAGTGGCTTTTTACTATAGCCATAGAAGATGATGTTATCTTCCAAACCATACGTAATGACCTTTTGAATCATACTGTTGAAATATTCATCCGATCCATCGACGGAAGTGTCTCCAACGATGATCAGCTTCCAGTTGTATTTCTTGTTATCAGCCAATTTCTTGACGGCCTCAATCATAAGATGGTATCTCTTCCACTCAACGATCCGTCCAAATGTTCCAATGACGAGCGTATCATCTTCCATAAAGTCTCGATTCTTTATCGTAAGACCTAGCTCTGTATCAACGCCATTATAGATGATCGTCTTATTCTGACCCTCGATTGAGTTCGCTACAAATTGTGAAATACAAATAACTTGATCGAAGAACCTTGGTAATACACGATTAAACATACGTAAATGAGTATAATCCCGATGGTGCCACACCAATTTGCATTTAGATAGGAATTTAAGGGGCGCAGTATACCATGGCGCTCGCCATCCATTCGCATGAACAATATCAATCTTGTTTTTCTTCACGAACTTCTTGATTTGAAATACGGTCTCCAAATAGCCGAAGCCTAGTTTCTTCTTGATGCTATTCAGTCGAAGTGGAAAGTGCTCGTACTCCGTTTTGATTTCATTCAAATACTCGGCATCCCCCGGGCTTAATAAGAAAATCCGGTATTGAGAAGTGTCCAAATAATTGATTAAATGAATTAAACTTTGTTCGGCACCTCCCTTTTTATCCGCATGGGTTACAAACATGACATTTATTCTTCTCTTATCCATTCACAGCACCTGCTTCATTCGATAACTTGTGTTCAACGACTCTATGTAACCCTTCAATACTTCTTTATGATCGTAATGAGTGCGTATGAATTTCTGTGACGATTCTAGTAGTGTTCTCGCTCTTGTCGGATTGTCGAACAATAACTTGATCCTATGGTAGAACTCTTCAGGACTATCTGCGACCATAATGTGCTCGTTATCTACTAGACCCGTGCCCTCATATCCAATAGAAGTTGAGATGACCGGCAATCCATTCTGGATCGCTTCAATTGTTTTTAGCTTAACACCTGCACCGTTCTGCATTGGATTAACAAATAGATACCCATCTTTATATATGTCTTCCAGACTCTCTGGTGTATCATGTACGATAACGTTCGTCATATCATATGAATCTAGCCAGGATAGACTCTGCTTTCTGCTGTTTCCTGCCACGATGAACTTGTAATCTGGCTCTTTCAACATTAATGGATGAATATGCTTCAGATACCATTCGATAGCTTCACGATTATTCGGCATAAATAACGATCCGATAAATACGACATGTTTGCTGTCAAATGTGCTTGCAAGGAACCTCTCCTTGGTTACCGGAGGTGGTAAGAACAAACTTTTGGCTGAAGGATGAAGTTTATGGAATGTTTCAAATTCCTTATTTGAAATAAATAAGTACTTATCTACTTTTTTCAACATCTTCTTCTGCAAGAATGTGAACTTCGTACTCTCCATCCGATAATAGATCTTATGAATAACGTTAGAGGTACTCTTTGCAAGTGCATTGAAGTATACTGCCTCATCGTTATGAACTCGTAAAATAACATTCGCGTGTTTGACCAGCGGATTATTCAGGATCGGATAGACATAGTCGCCTTCAAGCAACACATAGTCATAATCCTCGTCGATATTCACTTTTCTTAGCTCATTCCGTGAGTGTACTTGCATGGGGACCCTATGTAACAAATCTGTGAGTTTACTTCTCCGATCACATATCTTTATATCCTCAACGTAACGGAATACCACTTTCATATCCGACGCTGAAGGCATTTGTTTACCGCAAACAAGAAGATGGATTGTCCACCCCAGATCGGCTAACACCTTAATTCGTCCCCACGTATCGACCCTGCCGCCATGATCGGCGGGATAAGGAAAATCACTACACACAACCAGTATTTTCATTTGGATACCCCCGACATATTGGATTGGTTTAATTCATTATTTTCCCCTAAGAATATACTTATAAATGCGAATAACATCCAAATCTCATATTTGATCTCAAGCGCCACAAAGAGTAAAGAGAATAACATGCAGACAAGCGCTAGAAACAAGATAAGACTAGATTTCACTTTAACGATCAAGTCCTTGGCCATCTTATAAAAGAATACTAGTGAGAATATTCCACCAAACATAAACCATTGAAAAAATCCAGATTTAACACCTAGATTCTTATCTGATTCAGAATATTGTAGTAACTCTCCTGTATTAATCTGGCTTACCCCGAAAACATTGTAATAAAAATGGGTCATAAACTTAATCGAGTCATTTAAGTAGTCATCGAAATACATCAAGTAGGCTCCTGTACCAACCCCAAGAGGATGATGGAAGATCGTAATAATGGCGATAAGAATCGTCCCCATTCGCGTATATGATGATGTATAG
The DNA here is from genome assembly GCF_059445545.1 of Paenibacillus sp. Y568. Lineage (NCBI taxonomy): Bacteria > Bacillati > Bacillota > Bacilli > Caryophanales > Paenibacillaceae > Paenibacillus > Paenibacillus sp. Y568. The sequence continues at coordinate 136,393 of NZ_JCAIUM010000007.1, read as the reverse complement.
TTCTCGATATCGTTACTAAATGAGCTGATCAACCCTGCTGAGAAATAAGCAATAAACATATACATGGCTAAGACCACGCCGATGAGCACAATGAAGTTCCTCTTTTTTCTGAAATCAAGAAACTTAATCATCGCTACAATTAACGTCAGTAGACATACAATCAGAAATCCTTTGGATCCCGTAACTGATAAATAGAATAGAAAAAAAGCAGCGACATATAGATTAGAAAGAATTTTTGCAAAACGTTCTAAATATTGACTCAAATAGACGAGAATTGCCGAAAACGCAACAACAATTGTTCCCGTAGTACTACTTTCTGACGTAAGAAGCCGCACCCTCCAATAAGAATGACTTCCTGAATGCATGAAAGTGAGCGCATTAGGCATCGTAACTAATTCCACAATCATAATGACAAGTAAGAAAGTTAGAACAAAAAAGAAACAACCATACAATAGCTTAAAGCTTCTGATTTTTGAGAAAATCAATTGGATATGCCTGAGATACAGTAAGATCAATACGAAATATATTAATACCTTTATCCCCTTACCGAGCAGGCTCTCCGACCAGAAACTATAACTACCCTGCATGAATTGAATGAGAATATATCCCAAGGTGACAAAACTTAAATACACAATGAATGCGAATAGGTATTTCTGTAACTTTGACACAACCATTAATCTCTTATATTTTGAAAGCATCGCAATCTCGCAAAAAACAAACAGTGGAAGCAACATAATAATAGGCGATCTTCCAATTTCACCGATCATGTTCACAAGAGGGAAGTCCTGATAGACGGTCACTACCAGCAAGAAACTGAGATAAATGGCCAAAAAGAACTGTCTCTTGCCTAGCTGCTTCTCGGCTATTTTTCCACTTTTCGTAAAATGGCTTTGTAAGCTTACGTTCATCATCTATTCAACCCCGTAAATCTAGACATATTTTTTGACAGTTACGGAATATCGTCCACCTTGTTTCTTCAAGGCATCCTCGTATAGTCGCTCGATCTGTTTGTTCATCTTATCTGAATGGAATTTTTCATAAAAGATTTGTTCACCTGTCTCGCCCATCCATTCGAGCTTATCCTTCGTTAGCGCCTGAATGATGTGAACCAACTCTTCCTTCTTATCAAAGTCAAAGATATATCCGTTGACTCCATGTTGTATAATCTCCGGAAGTGCTCCACGATTACTTGCGATAACAGGCTTCTTATTCCGTAACGCCTCAATCGCCACGATTCCGAATCCTTCCCAACGTGAAGGAACGATCACAGTGTCGCATGCTTTCATATAACGGTCGATCTCCGTGTTGTCTACCCATCCTATTTTCACTGCATTGTTGGGATATGTGTAATCACAATCCTTCAATACTGTATCGCCGACGAGATAGAGATTCACGTTTGCGAAAGGATTCTCGTTAAACACTTCGAGCAACAAGTCAAAACCCTTTTGGCGGTCGAAACGACCTACATAAAGAATATTTATCTTGTTCTTCTCTACCTCGAAAGGTAATGCATTCGAAGGGGGAGCATCCGATACACCGTTATATACGACTACCGATTTCTTAGCTGGTAAACCATAGTTCATTGACATCTGATGTTCATGCTTCGAAATATTTATAATGAAATCAGTTCGTAGCGCTAATAGTTTCTCCACAACCGCAAATATTCTTTTCTTCCAAGACTGTGTGTCCATAAGAAAGGCCCAGCCATGTGCACAATAAATGACTACAGGGCGTTTCTTCTTGAAAAAAAGTAATGTTCGCAAGAAAAACCCTGCGAACGTTCCATGGACATGCACGATATCCGGATTGATCTCACTCATCTTTGTCTGTATCGATTGCATCGCTTTAAGGAAATAGATTGGACTCCTCTTATAAGGATACAGATGCAATCGATCAGGACTAATCTGTAACGTGCTGCTGTTTGAATTCTGTTCGGATGCCATGAGATAAATATCATGGTTATCCATTTGGTACTTCAATACTTCATTCAAATGGGTTTCAATTCCACCCTTAGTAAACTCCGAAATATGAAGGACTCTTGCCATGATCTTCCCTCCATCTCTTAGTTAAAACGCATCCTTGGATCCGACCATCGCCTTCACCGTTCGCAGAATAATTCTGATATCGAACATGATGCGTTTCTGCTCAATATACGTTAAATCGAGTTCAACCATTTGTTTGAAATCTAGATTACTTCTACCGCTTACCTGCCATAACCCTGTGCATCCTGGTGTGACTGACAAGCGTCTCTTATCATAATTCGTATATTCCGCCACTTCTCTAGTAAGAGGTGGTCTAGGACCTACCAAGGACATTTCGCCTTTAAGCACATTGAATAATTGTGGAAGTTCGTCAATACTTGTTTTTCGAATAAACTTTCCAACCTTCGTCACACGTGGATCGTCTTTCATCTTAAACATTGCACCGCTTACTTCGTTTTGATCGAGTAATTCCTTCAGTTTGTCTTCTGCATTCGTGTACATCGAACGAAGCTTGTACATCCGAAACAGCCTTTCGTTCTTCCCTACCCTAGTTTGATTGAAAATAACAGAACCTGATGGATCCTCTAATTTGATAAGGAGAGCTACTAAAGCTAGCAAAGGACTTAATAGAATTAAACCAACTATAGAACCGAAGATATCTAACGTACGCTTAGACACTAAATATAGGGTGAACCCTTCTTCTTTCGTGCGGGTATGTGAGTAATAATCCGTCATACCTACAACAGCTTCTTCCCTATATTGTGAATATCTCATGTTAAACCATCCTTCCTCCAATTAATTCTTTACCCTTCTCTCGCTTCATAATTTCTTCAAGTCCTACCAAAAGATCGTGTCTAAGTTCGTTATTGCGTAGTGCGAAATCGAGAGTTGTCATAATAAACCCTAGTTTCTCTCCCACATCATAACGAGTACCTTGGAAATCATAGGCATATACACCTTGATCCACATTTAACATTTGAATCGCATCGGTAAGTTGAATCTCTCCACCTGCACCAAGCTCGTGTCTGTTCAAATATTCAAATATATCTGGTGTCAGAACATATCTCCCCATAATAGCGAGGTTAGAAGGTGCTTGTCCGATGGGTGGCTTCTCTACGAAACGATTAACTTGGTATAGATTATCTATTCTATCGCCCGGATCTACGATTCCGTAACGATGCGTCTGATCCTCAGCTACGGTCTGAACACCAATAACCGAACGTCCCGTACGTTCATATTGTTCAATGAGTTGCCTTGTACATGGAACCTCAGCTTCGACGATATCATCACCAAGCAACACAGCGAATGGCTCATTCCCGATGAAATTTCGTGCACACCATACAGCGTGTCCAAGCCCTTTCGCCTCTTTTTGCCTAATATAATGAAGGTTCACATTTGAAGATTTCCTTACTTTTTCCAAAATATCGAGTTTGCCTTTTTCCTCTAGAATGTGTTCTAGTTCAAACGCGATATCAAAATGGTCTTCAATTGCACGTTTACCTTTACCGGTCACTACGATGATGTCTTCCACTCCAGATTCAATAGCTTCTTCCACGATATATTGGATAGTTGGCTTATCGACGATGGGAAGCATCTCTTTAGGCATTGCTTTCGTTGCTGGTAGAAAACGAGTGCCTAACCCTGCTGCGGGGATAATGGCTTTTGTCACCTTTTTCATTTGAATTCACCCTATCCTAATTTTATAGTTCGCATTATACCGAGATGCTAAAAATGCGAGCTATGCCATCCTTGTTAGAGAAAGCATAGCTCGGATTTTCAGCTTACAAATCCGAGGTATTCTTACTGCAATACAAGGGCATTTAACCCAACCTCACGACACACCCTTGACGACGAACGTCTAAGGTCGATTGACCGACCCACAGCATGACCGAGTGCCTCCGGTGATAGAGATGCAGGAGGCATTACCTTCCTATTCATCACTTCTTATAGAGAGAGTGAAGACTAATCGTCTGTTTTTTCTCCGTAATAATAGGTGTAGGAATCTGAATCATTTCGATTGATGTTATTAAGAACCACACCGATAAGCTTGGCATTCACATGTTCAAGATAAGCTTTGGCTTTGAGTGCTACTTCTTTTTTCACTTTTCCCGAATCCACGACGAGTACAACTCCATCACTTAAAGTGGCTACAATTTGTGCATCTGTAACGGACAATATCGGTGGTGTATCGATAATGATCACATCGTACAGTCCTCTTGCTTTGGAGAGCAGCGATGCCATTTGCATAGATGACAGCAACTCCGACGGATTCGGTGGAGTAGGACCTGCATGAATAATGGATAAATTGTCCGTGTCCGTACTTTGGATCACTTCTTCCAGTAACTTTTGCTTGAACAGGACGTTAGTTAACCCGACACGATTGGATTTACCAAAAATATGGTGTTGCGAGGGTTTCCTTAGATCCGCATCGATCAGCAGAACACGTTTATTCGACTGTGCGAAGGCGACAGACACATTAGCAGTAGTTGTACTTTTTCCTTCATTAGGCTTAGAAGACGTGACCATGATGACTTGTAATTTATGATCTATGAACGAAAATTCAATATTTGTCCGCAACATCCGATACTTTTCAGAGATTGGGGACTTCGGATTACTTTCGGTAATTAATTTATTAGGCATCAAGCGAGACATTGGTATCCCTCCCAGCTGTTGTTGTTAGCGGAACTTTGTTGCCTCGGTCCGTGATATCACTTTCCTTATATCTAGGAATTGCAGACAATACTGGAACACCTAATATCATCTCAATATCTTCTTCCGTCTTAAGCGTGTCATCTAAGTAATCTAGTAGAAAGGCAAGACCTACACCAAACATCAACGCTAGCATGAAAGAAACAGCGATGTTTAATTTCGGATTCGGCGCTATCGGACCTCGTATCTCCAATGGATCTGCTTTATCCAAGACAGAGACATTATCCACCTTCATGAGATCCGGAATGGTTTTTTGAAAAACAACAGCTACTGCATTTGCAATATTGGCAGCTTTCTTATATGAATTATCTCGAACGGAAATGGACATGACTTGCGTCTCATTTACTGAACTCACGCTAACCTTCCCTATGAGTTCCCCATAAGTCATATTCAAATCAGGGTATTCCTTAACGACCAGCTTCATCATCCGTGGTGTTTTGATAATTTCCTTATATGTTTTGATCAGACCAATCGTTGAATTGATAGAACCAAGATCAATACTCGGTAACATTGAACTACTATCCTTGTACTGATTAACAATCAACTTCGCTGAAGCTTCATATTGTGGTGTAATGAAATAGTAAGAGTAGATTCCGATGGATAGACAACTTATTGAAATAATTAATCCAATCAATAACATCCTTCCTTTTACAATTAACCAATATTGTTTAAGTTCCAAATTGTTACCTCCATTACAATTTAAGTCTTGTACCATTTCATCTTTGATAGAATTATGATTCAAACTGAATCACGAAGTATATTATGTTATTCAAATCGCGACCTTGGAAAGATAATTAACCCATAGTAGCATTAAGCTCTACAGATAATCATTCCTTATGAATTAAAGTTCCCTTAAGTTATTCAAATTGCGAACTTATTGGCATGGTTTAACCCTTCATATTTCCGAATGCAACCCATTTTAATTAGGACAACGTGTCGTTATTTACCGTTTATGTAATGCGTCTGTCTTCATGAACTCGTCTATCGTTCCACCATCCATCACATAATCCATCATATCTTCTGAACTAGACTCATATCCCATCTTTCTCAATAGCTGCGATAACAATATAGCCATATCCACGGGTTCCTTCCATGGCCGATAGCCTAACATAACAAGCATCTCAGATAAGGATCTCCATTCGTTTAGTTCATCTTGATTTAATAGAGAAGCATCTTCGGATAGTATTTTCAAAAATTGCTTTAGCCTTACTTGCTTCTGCTCTTGACCCGAAACAGTCATTTTGACTTCCTCCATTCATCAAGTTATATGTTTCTTTACGTTGAATAATGGAGATTCACTATTCTGTTACGTCTTCCTTGTCGATTTCGATCTCCTATGTATTACAACTTTGTAATAACTTTTATTAGGATGACGCCAATTTGTATAACTCTTGATTAATATTATGCCACAAATATTAATTTTTCTTGAGGGAATAAAGACATGGTTATCCGCTCCTAATTTAAGATGAAATCTAACATCGTTTGCTACTTTTCTTCTTTAAAAAATGCTTTTTATGTAAAATTAAAGCGCTTTATATTTGTCTTCTCCGTTTCCTTTCTTGGTTTCCTTCATATATGACGAAAAACTGCTGACTGCCCTTCTGTTATACGGTTTTTGTCTCCGAATGCGTTATGGTAATGAACCAATCTGCTCTAATAAACCCTTCAATTTCCCCAACAAATTAGGGACTATTGGCCACCGTCCTATAAAAACAGGACTAAAATAACTTTCGACATTATTTGCGTGCGTTTATTTATTAAATAAACGTTTATGTAAACGCTTTAACCACTTTTTAAAAGAAAAAACCCACAGTTTTCCGCTCAATCACGGATATACTTGGGTCATAAACTAACAATTGTAGGCATTATTTTGATCTATTTTCATATTTATGAACAGAACTCGTTACTCTATTCCCACTTTATTGGTATACATAGGTGAACAAGGTCCTATGAATCCAACCGTTATTTCTGAAAATAGGAACGTAACCGATGTAGTACCCCTTCCGACAAAGGTTCTTTGTCAGGTATACTCTCAAAAGGTCTATTCTCTAATATATTTTGTGCATTACTCAGATAATAGTTTTCCCATTCCTCGCCCATACGTTTACGAATCTCACTATAGGCTTCACGCATCCGAAATCCTCTATGCTCTACGTGATGTGCATCCGATGATACAATATGAATAAGTCCGCTTTTGCATAACGTCCATGCCAATTTCTCAACTCGTCTGCCAAACCCACCAAGTAATGAATGAGTTGTAACCTGTGCGAATGCTCCTAGATCGATCAACTCAGCAAGTCGCTCTGGATACTTCATCACTTCAGCATTACGTTCAGGATGCGCAATAATAGACTTAATCTTCAAAATGTTTAATTCATGTATCAATTCATATATTTCCTCTGGTATACGGGTAGAAGGTAACTCTATTAGCACATAACTTGAATCCGCTAATGAAAGCAATTCTTCTCTAAACCAAGCATCTAACCAATCTTTATGCCACCGTATCTCTTGTCCTGAGCGGATAGAAATAGGTATACCCTCTTCTGTTAACTGCTCATTAATATGACGAGTAAGCTCTAATACTTCACCTGCAGTATTCGTATATCTCCCGTTCGCATGATGTGGCGTAGCAATAATCGTTGTAATGCCCTCTGCAACAGCCGCCTTAGCCATATTTAAGGTAGCACTCCAATTCGCAGCACCATCATCTATTCCGGGTAATATATGTGTATGAATATCAATCATCTCGGCTTCACTTCCTAAAACGATAGATTCAACTCACCGCGAGGCAAGCTTGCGCTTATTCTAACATATGGTACATGGATAGTCACAAAAGAAAAACAGTAGACCATGAATATTTCCTTAGCCTACTGTTGTTATTCTAACAAGGAACCTTTAATAAAAGATTCTCATTATTCTAATTTAAAGTTTCCTATCTCTTTCTCAAGATCATGAGCCATCTCCCGAAGGGTTGTAGCAGAACTTGAGATCTCTTGCATCATAGCCAGTTGTTCCTCTGAAGAAGCAGCGACGTTCTGTGAATTCTGGGATGCATATCTACCGATTTCAGCAAGTTCAACAAGTGAAGTAGTTATCTCTTCACTCCCAGCAGACATCTCTTCCGAAGCTACCGATACTTCATGTATTTGTTCATTAACGGTCTTCAATGATCCAACAATTCCTTGGAATGTCTCTCCCGCTATAAATACCGCCTGGATACCATGGATAACTTGAGTCATACTTGTATTCATAGCTACTGAAGCACGATCTACATTCGACGAAATATTATTTAATAGAATTGAAATTTGCTCCGAGGATTCTTTAGACGATTCTGCTAAATTCCGAACTTCATTCGCCACGACAGCAAATCCTCTTCCGTGTTCTCCCACTCTAGCAGCTTCTATTGAAGCATTAAGCGCCAGCAGATTCGTCTGTTTTGCAATGTTCGTTATAATAGCGAGCACCTTCTCGATTTCTTGAGAATGCTCTTGTAATTCATTTAATATGACTACAGTATCTGAAACCGATGAATAAATGGCTTCCATATCATGCACCGATTGATGAATGATTTGATTACCGTGCTCCGCGGTTCCTGTGACCTCACTTGCATGTTCAGACAATCTCGAAGAAGACTCCGCAATTCGTTGTATTCCAATAGCTATTTCTTCCATAGCCATTTGGCTTTCCATAGCCGATTGCATTTGTGTGTCCGATCCGGATGCCACCTCTTGGATTGAACTTGCGATTTCTTCAGATGCTTTTGAAGTCTGATTTGCGCTCATCATCAATGCATTGGAGGAAGTTGTTACATCTACAGAAGTTTTCTGTACATTGTGAACTAACTGACGAATATTAGTGATCATGGCATTAAAGTTGGCCGATAGTATCCCTACTTCGTCATGATTCTTAATAGGTATCTTTACAGAAAGATCTCCTTCAGCTGCCTTCTTACTTAATTCAGACAACCTGATGATAGGAAGCAACGTAAATCGAACGAGTATAACAGCTAGCGCTACAAAAATAATAATTAGAACTCCACCGATAATAATCGTTACATTGATCTGAGAATTCTGCTTAGTTTGTAATATATTGTAATCGTAGTCAACTCCAAATATAGCAATCCTATTCCCGTGATCGTCATTGATTGAGCTTACAACACTTATCCATTTACCATACTCATCACTGTACACATCCGATATTGCATAATCATCTGTTTCCAACTTAGTTAAGGTGTCTGCGAAAGTACCCTTTGTTTCATAGATAGCACCTGGTGGCATACCCGTATCATACAGATTTTGATCTGCAAGTAATAGCTTGATTTCTTTAGTATCTCCATTCGTCTTAACTTCTGGCATATATATATAACTATTTGATATCAATTTGTTACTCTTCAAGCTATTCAACTGCAACTGTAATTGTTGAATCCCCGAATCTACCATGAGCTTATCCGAGCCAATTAATGTTTTTGCATTCTCGATTGTCGGAATGGCTTGTACAATGATACTATGGATTGTTTGTTCCATCGCAACCAGTTCATTAGATTGTTCCACTTGTAACCGTTCATATGAGATATAAGCTAATGTCCCTCCAAGTAACAAAAATAGCAATGATAACACAGTCGTTGATTTAAAAAGGATACCTTTTGTATTCATTACATGCCTCCCCTAATTCCATGATGTATTGGATTGCATCTCCTAAAAAGAAAACAGAACTTATATTTTCATATTTACTTTCTAGCTTTACATCGAGCACATCATAATATTTAAACAATAAGTGATTACGTTCATATATCGGCATTATCTCCCCAAAATTGTATGGGTAATTCAAAAAAAGACCCATTCTACGGTAACCGGCTTCAAACCCATTTGCAATCAAGCATAAACGGCTTCGCCGTCCTTTAGCGGCGATGAAACGTTTAGCGTTGAAATATAATTCTATTTATAAGCAGAAATACTTATAAATTCTTATATTTTAAAAAAATCCAAAGCCTTGATAAACAAGGGCTTTGGATTTTCTTATTGAGAAAACTATGCATCTAAGCTTACTTCCTAAATGCGAATCTAAATTCATTCATCGCTTTTCTATGTCCTTCGATATAATTCCACACCCAGAAAACCAACATTAGAGATGCTATTAAATACAGAATAGGTATGGCTAAAGTGATGACACTGTTTAACAGGTAGGCGAACACGAGAAGTAATCCACTAAATAAGTGATTCATCGCTGTGTGAGCGTTACTCGGGATGAGATCCACCGCATTTTCATTATAATACTGATGTGCGTAACGAATCGCTTGTACTGCAAATGGAACGGACAAGAATGAAAAATATAACGTATACGGCCCGTACCCCAGAACCGGAAGCAACGCAATGATGACATAACCTAGGATAAAACAGAAGATTAGCATATTTTTAACCTTCTTCTTACCTAGTCGAACAACCAATGTTTTCTTGTCAGAAGTAGTATCTGATTCTACATCAGGGAACTGATTAATGATCAAGACGTTATTGATAAACAAAGCCACAGGTAATGATATCAGGAATGCTTGCAACGAATAATGTCCAGTCTGTACATAGTAAGCACCCATCGTCATAAATACACCATACGTCGTAGCAACTAAGAATTCAGCTACACCCGTTGCCATATTAATGAAGGAGAGTTTTCCTTTTCCACCTGTATAAAAAACACCCGCTATAAGTCCATACAAGATCAGTGGAATTAGACCAAGTCCACTAGCGAACAACAGGAATATCCCAATTAGCACGGCACAGACCGATAATGCAATACCGAAAAACCCCATGTCTGCTCTAGAGATTAAACCGAGCTGAATCACCCGCGATCCACCGGTGAATGGACGTATTCCCGTTTGGTTCTCACTGTCACGTTCAGCGTCCTTCCAATCATTGATCATATTCGTCCCTACTTGAATCATAAGTCCACCAAGTAACGTTAATAAAAAGGTAAGCACGTTGAGCTCACCACTCTGCGATAGTGCTAGAGCTGCTCCCAACAGAATGGGAACTAATGAAGCTGTCAACGATAACGCACGAACTGCTTCTTTCCATGCCCGTGCCTTTGCTTTAATATCATCCCAGACGTTGACGCTCTCGCGATTGTGTTCGAAATCGAACACCGTTGGAGGTTCCCCTTGAAGGATCTCCGGCACATAACGATACTTAACTGTAAATGGCTTCACGCGAATGAACTCCAACCGATCAAGAGCACCAATACTATGAAATTGTCCGACAATGGGAGACCGATTTACCAACAGATCAATCGCCTTTTGTCGCTCCTTCTCATCCTTGATGACCTCTGCCCTTCCGATAACCTCGCATTCTTCCATTTCCATAAAGGTAGGGCCTTGATGAATTAACAAAGCTGTCTCGGGAATATTGATCCATTGAATCACCTTGGGATCACCCTTCGTACTCGTTAAGTAGAAGTTAAACTCTTCATCTACTGCAAAATGCATCATTCTTTGCCTAGGCGACCCCATATTAGAAGTACCCACAGCTCCGACCTCAGCCCGTTCTAAATACTCAAACACTTCTTGTTTACTTCGCTGTGCCATACAATATATCTCCTCCGAATCTTATTTATGAAGATTAAAACGCACTATTCATTAAATTTACCGTGCACGTATTTTTTTCACGTTTTTCTATTTTACTATAAAAAAGAGAGCATATATACCTAAATCTTCAAACCCCTCTTCTGGTAGTATACCCCTATTATGAATAAATGAGTGGACATGCAACATTAATAGGATCTACGTTACAAAAAAATGAGTGTCATCCCCTTCTAGGAATGACACTCAGTATCTTATTTATTGATTACCCCGACACTTGTTCAATCTTTTCCTATATATCGGAAATGACTGAAGTCAGCATAACTCCCTTGGAACTGTTGCATATCATGGGCTGCAATCCCTACAAAAATACCCGTGAATCCACCGGATAAGAAACTGATATTCTCCGAACCAAAGAGGGATTTCTATCCTGATTCATGTCCACTTTGATAATAGAATTGTGCTTGTGTTTCCTTTACCTCAACGGCTAAATGAATGGGACGATCCTCTGGAATCCCAATGAAAACAGGTACCAAAGTAAACGTGTCTGCCACACATCTCATCAGACGTAATACCTTTCCTTGACCCTCTTCGTGACTTACATATGCATACAGGTAATTATCCTCGTTGAGATACAACAACAATCCTGCCATTTGTAAATAAGAATCTGGATAATACTCAAGGGCTGTTTCTGCTCGAAAACACTTATCCCTTTGTCTAATAGCTAGAATATGGTGCTGGAACAGACTCTGTATCGATTCCCCAGCTACCAATCGAAGATATCCGGGACGTTTCGTTAGTGAACACCAACGATCTTCCACCATTATTCGTAATGAATTCCATGTTTCCTTAATCTCCGTGCCCTCGAATGAATCTTCAAAGACAGGGTTATATTCATGCTCTTTCATGACAATTCCTTTGGGAGCTGGAACTTCTAATTGAGGTGTATTACCACCCGATGTTAATCGCAACCAGCCTTCCTCATCCCAGAACACTTGTTGCAAGGCCGTTTCTCTTCCTAAAATGGCATATTCACCGTCGATCGGACGTGTACAAAGATGCGCCATATACCATTCACCGGCAGCCGTCTCTACAAGACTACCATGTCCTGCACATTGTAACGGTAACTCTGGATTATTTCTCGAAGAAAGCATCGGGTTCATCGGATCCACTTCATAGGGCCCTAACAACGCTTTAGACCGTGCGACAGTTACTGCATGTCCTGTTCCTGTCCCGCCTTCTGCTGTAATCAGATAGTAATAACCATTACGCTTATATATATGAGGCGCTTCTGTCTTCTTCAATGGTGTACAATCGAATAGTTTAATAGGTTCTCCAACCAAACACTGTTGCTTACTATCGTATTCTTGCATCACAATACCACTAGATTTGTTACCTTCCACAATGCGGTAATCCCATAATGCATTTAGTAACCATTTGCGTCCATCGTCGTCGTGAAATAAAGAGGGATCGAATCCACTACTGTTAAGATAGACAGGGTCCGACCATGGGCCTTCCATGGTTGGCGCAGTAATAAGAAAATTATGATCGTCCTTAAACGGACGTTTCGTACTTTTCACATCCGTATATAAAAGATAAAAAAGATTATCGTGGTAACTCAATTGGGGCGCCCAAATGCTACAGTTTTTCGGATTACCTCTCAAATCTACTTGATTCGTTAATATATCTGTACAATACTCCCAATGCGCCAAGTCCTGTGATTGATACACCCGTACTCCTGGCAGCCATTCAAACGAAGATACCGCTATATAATAAGTGTCCTCAAACCGTAGCATACACGGATCGGGATTAAAGCCTCTTAATATTGGATTCTGTATCATAGTCATTACATTCTACTTCCTTTCCATCTTCCAGAAATTGCACCCGGCAAACACATCCTCTTGGTTCAGATCCATTGCCTCCGTTGCATAATATCCTGCCCATGGAACACGTTGCGCACTTACTATATCAGCATCCTTCACACCGAATTCTCGATATTGAACGGTCTTCTCATTCGCAGCGCTATTCCAAGTGTTGAGCTAGAAATTGTTGCCACCTGATTCGCATATCTAATGTCTCCATATGACCCCCACTGCTAATGACTGATTGCCAATGCTCTGGCTGTTCTGCAGCATGATAAGCTTCGGATAAGCCCTGAGCTAAATACTCTACACCTTCTATGGGACACATTCGGTCATTTCTACCCACTAGACTCATTCGCGGACGAGGGACAATCCGTTTCTGAATATCAAGTGTTGTGTAATGCTTCAATAACCCAGGAACATAGGAGTAGAAGCCATGATGATCTAATCCTCTTTTGGCAATTAAGGTATGAGCGTCTACCTGCCCACAGATATCTACAATCACTCCAACCCGTTCATCTAATGCACCCAGCCACCATGCCATCAGTCCACCCATGGACATGCCAATCGTAGCTATGCGAGATGCATCAATATCTTCACGTTGACACATGTAATCGATCATTCGTTGATTATCGTACAGCATCATGCCCCACATCACTTGACCTTGCCACAACATTTCTTTCACAAGTTCACTCTCAGTTTTCCCACTACGCTCATTGAATCCCCACATGTCGATGCAACAAGCAGCATACCCCATATCTGTCAGGGTCTTAGCGAAGGATGGCTGTTGTAGATAAGGACTGCTATGGACAAATTCATTACGCCCATTCGCATAATTCCCGCCATGGGAATGGTTAAAGATGACCAAAGGAAATGGACCATCCCCTTGTAAAGGTGTCGCAACATAAGCGGGTACCTGTTCGATACCATTTAAATCTAGCAAAAGTGACTCAAGACGATAGCCATCTCGTTCCTCTAGTTTCATCACTGTTACCGATATCGGATTCCATGTTGGAAGATCACCTAATAACTGTTGCAGTTTATCGGATTCCATCATGATCTCCCTCACTTCACCATATTCTGTTCTGAAGGTGCTACTGTTACTTGTTCTACCAATTTCTCTGGCTTGTTCGTGTTCCTCGATTGACAATGGATGATCTCAACCGCTTCACCATTCTCAATATAGAACGCAGGACCCTCATGATTCTCAATGGTCACCTGATGAAAGTGAACATCCCTCACATTACCTAGATAAAAGCCGCGATTGTTCATGTTCTCAATCCCTGTCATCATGTCTGGATGACCCGGTACGGCATTCTTAGCCATAGATATGTCAACGTTAGTAAAGGTAATCTCCGAAGCGTATTGCTCTGCAAGTCCATAAATGAACCCCGCAGCAGCATGAACGTGACGTGCCGTAATATTGGCGAAATGAATACGTCTAAAATGAGGTGTTTCTTCTGTAATCGGGTAAGGATTCTTGTCCCATACATATTTCTCTTTCCCACGAGGTCCACAGAAATAATATAGGTTAAGGGTAAATGGACAAATCACATCTTCCATGACAATATTACTAATCCGAATGTCTTCTATGATGCCTCCACGTCCACGTCTCGATTTCATTCGAATGCCCCGATCCGTTTGTTTAAAGATACAATTGCTAATCGTGACATTACGAATATCTCCACTCATCTCACTCCCGAGAACGACCCCGCCATGTCCATGAACCATCGTACAATTCGTAATCGTAATATTCTCGCAAGGAATCCGTTCTTTCGTGTCTTCCGTTCCTGCTTTTATAGCAATGCAATCATCACCTACATCGATATTACAATTGCTAATTCGGACATTAGAGCAAGACTCGGGATTAATACCATCTGTATTGGGAGAATCTGCGGGGTTTAGAATGGAAATATTGTCAATCGTGACATTGTAACAACAGATAGGATTAACGGTCCAACTAGGAGAATTCAAGAGTGTCAGATCTTTCAGAATGACTCGCTGGCAGCTGTTAAAACCGATTAAAGTTGGTCTTGGATACTCTAACTCCTCCCGATGATTCCGATGCTTATCCCACCAAGGTGCACCATTTCCATCTAAGGACCCGCTTCCGGTAATCGATACGTTGACTAAATCCTTACCAAAAACACAAGGAGAATGAACCAGTTGCTTTTCCCCTTCCCATCTAGATTCCACCACAGGATAATCTTCCGGGTTCGTGCTAAATGAAAGGGTAGCGCCTGGGCTTAAATGCAATTCAATGTTGCTTTTCAAATGAATAGCACCGCTCAGGAATGTACCGGCCGGAACATACACCGTTCCTCCACCGGCTTCACTTGCCGCTTCAATTGCACGCGAAATTGCTTCAGTTGCTAACTCTCCACTGTCCTTATTCGCACCATAATCCACGATGTTATACACGTTCATCCACCTCTCAACAGAATGTATCAACTTTATCGTATTGATTGTTCGTATTCACCACAAGCTTGTAAGAATGCCCCTATTCCTTTTTGATCGTTCGTAATAATAGATTCACTTATATAATATGCAAAGGAGCCATCGCGCTTTTCACCTACACCTAAGCCAGCAACTTCACAGTTTTTATTTAGATTAACCCATCCTTCTTTGGTCTCGAGTATAAACTCTGTGATCAGTCCATTAAATGCTACGTCCAACGTCTCATTCCAGCTCATGTCCAATACACCTAATCGAATTCCTTTGGCTGTAGCATAAGTGATCATACTTGAAGCAGATGCTTCCAAATAATTTCCTTTGCGTTCACCCAGATTAACCACTTGATACCAGACTCCTGAGTCCGCATCATTCCACCTGCTCAGACGGTTAAGATGGCGGTTATCGTCGTTGCAACCATCCCCAAATTTCTGGGGGCGTTCTCTAGGGTGGTATGTCATGGCTTTAGTGGATGTATTAGAAATTCTACCAAGCGACCATGGCGATTATTGTGACGGCCTAATCTTAGTTATGGGTTCTAATAAACTAGCTAAGAAATTAGGAGAAGACGGTGTTTACTAAGGAATTCTTACTTTTACTAGGCAGCATCTTATCTAGGTAAAAGTGGAAGATATAGCTGTAGCTTACCAATTATAGAAATGGGGTAGTCAATATGAGACATAAGACTCGAAAATTAGCAGCTTTGATGATTTGTACCGCACTATTAATAACGGCATGTGGAAATGGAGCAGAACAAGGTAGCGCTAGTGACAGTAATGGGAATTATGTTTTATAAAATTTTCATTCCGATTTTAATCTTGGGAGTAGGTCTTGTAATTAGTTTTGGTAGTTATATCTACTATAGTACGACGAGTTCAGTCATCGAGAGGGTTGCTAGTACAAAACAAAGTTTCATTGCACAAACCAAAAATAATGTGGAACATAAAATCCAAAGTATTGAATATGCCTTCAACACTTACAGCACCACCAGTTCTTTTAGCGAGGTAGTGAAGAAGAAAATCACCTTAAAGGACTTTGAGTTATATAAGTCTTCCCGTTCCATTTCGGTCAAATAAGATAAGGTTCCATTCATAATTCGCCAATTCTGCTCCAGACTGATGAGTGAGTACCCTGTTTCATCCATTCCCATAGTGGCAATATAGTTAAGTTGCGAATTGACATCACGGTAACTGGTGCGTATTCTGAATGATACATTAAGTGCATTGAAGACCTATCAGCTCATTGCCTATCCATTTGTACAAAAACACTTTACAAAAGGCGCGTTGTTAGGCGCTGTTAAAGGATCTCCTTTAATTCTTGTCATCAACATTATTATAGCGCTTTCATAACATATACGCATACTATTTAATCATTGACTTTAAAAAAAGTAGTACCTACAATGAAATCGTTAACATTTCCAATTAAAGAAATATATGAATATATTATACCCGAATTGTGGACAGTTTTAGTATTCGATATATTCAGAATTGTTAACGTGTGCAGATTGATTTATTAACAAGGAGGAGATCACATGACACATACTCTATTTATCGCGGGAGATTCCACTGCCGCACTCAAAGGGGCAAGCGAGAAGCCAATGACAGGCTGGGGTGAGTACCTGCAAGGTTATTTTGGAACAGCTATTCGTGTAGATAATCGTGCGATCAATGGGCGAAGTACCAAGTCGTATATAGCTGATGGGCGATTGGATGCTATTAAAAGAGACTTTCAATCCGGTGACTTCCTATTTATTCAATTTGGACACAACGATGAAAAAAAAGAAGACTCTTCTCGGTATACGGATCCCGAAACAGACTATCGCTTAAATCTAATTCAATTTATTGAATCCGCTCGACAGCTCGGTGGAACTCCGGTTCTGTTGACCTCTGTAAATCGCCGCCGCTTCAACCCAGATGGACAACCCGATCCACTTGCTGTAGGTCCTTATCCTTCCATCATGAGACAAGTAGCTGAAGAAACGCAGACAGCGTTACTTGATATTTTCGCAGCATCTCAACAACTCTACCTGTCATTAGGAGCAGAGAAATCCAAGACATTGTTTATGCATTTGCCTAAACAAGAACATCCTAATTATCCAAATGGTCTCGTGGACGACACACATTTCTCAGAAGAAGGAGCACGGCAAATAGCCAATCTTGTGGCACAAGCCATTACACATGCTACTTCATTACCTATACTAAAAGGAGCACTCCTATGACAATTCCCCTTCATCTAGGAATCCGAGCGCATGACTTTGGACAAATCCCATTGAACGACTTAATTAAAAAGATACAACATTATAATCTCTCACATATTCAATTTGCAGTGAAGAAATCTTTTCCTGAAAGTGTTCCGAGTCTATCTGCTATAAGTCCTGGTACGGCCAGTTACTTTGGTAATGCATTTAGGCAAGCAGGGATCCATATGGCAGTTCTAGGTTGTTACGTCAATATAGTGGACAGAGATCCACAGAAACGAACACAAGCCTTAGCTGCGTTTAGTACCCACCTTCGTTTGGCTAGAGATTTCGGTGCCAGTCTAGTAGGTACGGAGACAGGTAGCGTTGGACAAGGATATACAACGGACAATTTTACAGAAGAAGCTTTTCAACAAGTAATCACTTCGGTAAGCGAAATGGTGGAAGAAGCTGAACGTTTCGGTGTAACCGTTGGGATTGAGGCAGGACTACATCACCCACTTTACACTGCTCCATTAACACGGCGACTATTAGATGCTGTTCCATCTAACAATCTTCAAATTATTTTGGATTGCGCCAATCTGATGTCGCCTACCAATTACTTGCAACAGGAAACTATCATTGCTGAGGCGTTGGAACTCTTAGGAAATCGGATTGCGGTCATTCATTTAAAAGACTTTGTAGTTAAGGATGGAGCTATCCATATCGTCCCTGTTGGACAGGGATGGCTTCAGTTTGAACCTATTCTTCGCTATATGAAATACCAACGCCCTCATATCCATGGGATATTGGAGAGCACAACGGAAGAACATCTGGAGGAAAGTATATTTTTTTTAGAGAGGATTTATCAGGAAGTGTAGATTGTGGCTAATCACTATAACTCATTTTTGACAAATTTATCCTACAAAAAAACAAATGGGTGCCCAAGTCATTTTCATGGCTTTGTGCACCCCAATTTGAGGATCAACAATCTACGGTTCAATCAACCCATACTTGATCTTTATCCGATCCAATTTCTCTATCATCGGCTGGGAAATGAAGAAGAGGAACACAACCGTAGCAATCGCATGCACCATATCGAACCAGAATCCTGAGATATACGTGGCAAGTAGAGCCTTCCATGAGAACTGTGACGTAAACATCAAAAGTGACCCTATATTAATGATACCCCCATAAATTAAAAAAGTGGCAAATCCTCCAAACACACATAGGGAAAGTCTTGTCTTTTTCAGCATCCCTTTTTTAAATAAGATCCCTGCGCCAAAACCTATAATGCCAAAACAGAACATTTGCCACGGTGTCCATGGTCCTTGACCGAAGAAAAAGTTAGATACAAACCCGGTCATGGCACCTACGAGAAACCCAGCCTCTGCACCCAAACACACCCCTGCTATAATCACAATAGCCACCACAGGCTTGAACTGTGGCAACATGAAAAAGGCCCCTCGTCCTGCCACAGCAATAGCTGTTAATACGGCGATTACGATTAATTCTCGTGCCTGCGGCTTTCGATTCTCAAAACCCATGGCAAAGGGAATCATCGTATATAATACAATCAATAAACTTATAAAATAATACTTACGATCATCCAAGGCAAAAACGCCAAGCACAATCGTAGCTGGAATGACCATGAGAATAAGCAACACTGCTAATAGGGTTCTACGACTCAACCGATTGATCTTTAATGGCTTGTCTGACATCGTTCAATCACATCCTCTATAGTTACGGCCTCAGGCCATATATGGCGAACCATACGATTAGCGGCTGTTGTATAAAAGCTATTTCCTGAGAAGAATTCATGGGTTGGTTTCGATGTAATAATCTGGCCATCAAAGAACATTGCACACACATCTGCATACTTGGCACAAAATTCAATATCGTGCGACACCATCACAATCGTAACACCCTTGGCTTGTAAGTTCTTCAGAAATACAGCAAGCTTTTCTTTAAAAAAACCATCCAGTCCTTTCGTTGGTTCATCGAGCAATAAGACCCTCGGCTCTAATAAGAGCACCTTAGCCAATCCCACTCGCTGCTGCTCTCCTCCACTCAAGTCATAAGGATGCATGGCTAGTAAAGGTTCAAGCTCTGCAAACTTAATTATGGTATCTACTTTAGATACCTTTTCTTCCTTCGTTAGAGCCTTATCGGATAACATTTCATATAAGTCCAGTTCAACGGTTTTCTTCACAAATAACGTCTGTGGACTTTGAGGCAATATACCAAGATTCTGAGAGAATAGCTCTTTCGCATTCATCTTGGCAGGATTCTTTCCCCCTAAGAGAACTTTCCCACGATGTGGCTGAAGGATTCCACTAATGAGCGATAGTGTTGATGTTTTACCGGTCCCATTACCACCAACGATACAATAAAATTGACCCTCTTGTACTTCAAAAGATAAATCCTTGATAATATCCGATCCGTTCTTCTCGTATTTAAACCACACATCTTTGAATGTAATGGCGCTTCTATTAGATATCTCCGAAATACCTTTCGTATCATCGATTGTCACCGCTGTTTTATCACGAAGTAAAGCATTTACCCATTGGCGTCCATCCTTCACCGTAATCGGACAGGCCAAGTCATTGTCCACTCCTGCATAAATCTGCATCGGCGAAGGCATCGAACGGAACATCGGGTGATTCAACCCACTTAACATTTCGCCAACCTTATGAGGTGAATCATCAGCAATGATCACTCCTGCGTCCATAACAATGAGACGATCTGAGATCGGAAGAATATCTTCCAGACGATGTTCTGTCATAATAACCGTAGTCCCAAGATCTCGATTTATTTTCTTTATCGTTTCCAAAAAGTCAGCCGCCGCAATCGGATCTAATTGTGAGGTAGGCTCATCGAGAATTAATACCGAAGGGTGCATCGCCATAATGGAAGCCAAGTTTAAGAGCTGTTTCTGACCTCCAGAAAGCTCTGCCACATTCTTATGAAACCAAGTCTGGATGCCAAAGAAACTTGCCATTTCAGCTACACGTAAACGAATCGTACTGCTGTCATATCCTAAGCTTTCTAGCCCAAAGGCAAGCTCATGCCATACTTTATCCGTCACAATCTGATTGTCAGGGTTCTGAAGTACAAACCCGATCTCAGATGCCTGTGTTCGATGATCCATTTCTTCTATCGGTTGTCCTTTGAAGAAAATAGATCCGTCACGTTTGCCATGTGGTGTAAGTATCGTTTTCAATTGCCTTAATAATGTGCTCTTTCCGCAACCTGACTTCCCACATATCGTAATAAACGCTCCACTTTCTATAGACAGATTAATATGAGAAAGAGCCTCCTTCTCTTGTTCTGGAAAAGTAAAACTTATATCTTGGATTGTATAGATTTCCATTTCATTCCCTCCAGCACATTGATGATTATAGGTATCATGCATAGAACCCAATAAGCGATATACACAACCACACTGAACGACGAAATGGCTTGTGCTTTAACTGATGGAAAGAATCGGATCGTGTTCTCACCCATTACTGCCCCTATTAGAATCACAACAGTTAATCCCAACATACTCGTCATCGCAAGTTGATCCCGCCGATCGAACCGAAAGATCGAAAAGCTCGTGCGGTGTGGCAATCCGTATCCTCTAGACTTCATCGAATCAGCCGTTTCTATCGCATTTTCTAATGCCCAAGTCGTCATGATCGATAATATGGTAATTCCATTTCGAGCCCTTGTCAGCATATTTCCCTGTGTAACATCTCTTCCTATACACTTCTGAGCATTCGATATCACCTTAATTTGTGTCATATACCTAGGAACGAAACGAAGCACCATAGAGAAGATCAACGATAGCGATGGCAACATTTTTCCGAAAATATAAATAAACTTATCTGAAGTCATCACTACGTTATAGCAGGAGAACCAAACGATCACGATCACAAACATACAAGCTGCTGCCACACCAAACAGAATCGATTCTAGCGTAATGGGATTTCCATTGTCTAGATAAAATAGAATCGTAACACCCGCATGATTAAACATAGGATTCATCACAGCCATGATCAATAATAAAGGAAGCATATAGAGTACATTAAATGTAATAGCACTTTTCCCTTTTAACATAATGGAATACACAATGGCACTCATAAGGGCGATTATTTGAAAGATAGGATGCATGAAGAACATACTAAATAGCAATATCACGACAAAATAAACAAAATTAACAATCGGATGGAAGGTAGCGAAGGAATCCTTCATTTTCATTACTTGCCTTCCCCCGTTACGGCCATATATCCACCTACATCTCGGCCTAAATCACACGTATATACCCAGTCAATGACGTCCCCATCATGAAGTACATATCGACTTGCACCATAGTTCGGAAACCACCCATTAACCTTGTACATCCATCCACTAAGTTCTCCACAATCAAATTCATATAGATTGTTAATGCCCTCGATATAGTTACTGTTGTAGATCGGGGTCATGGTAAATTCCATATGAATTTTATTCTTCTTCATCTCTCTTAGTAATACATCAAATACGGATTCTCCTTCATAAAAGGTTACCTTTTGCTGCTTATATATGACGCCACCAGCTGGCAACACTTCAAGCTTATCCTTATTTAATTTATCCATATTATTTAAAATCGTTGTTGCTGAAACTGACAGCGTAACCGTTAGTTCTTCCTTCTTGTTTATCGTTACATCCTGCCACTCCACAGGTTCTGGTTTGCCTTCCGGCACAGGATCTGTCAGATATTTATCCTTTTTACTCTCTTTATTAGTTTCTGATTTACTAGTTGGGGATTTGCTTGTTGATGATTTCGTTGGTTCCTTATCATCTGATTTTGTAGCTGGAGCCGTTACAAGCTGCTTAGATCCTGCTTTCCCTGCTTCTTCTCCCACTTTAACTACGGGTTTATCAATCACTATTACTGGTCTATCTGTCTCTACCACGGTGTCTGATTTCGTCCCCGTTCCTATTTCTACTGCTTTTTCAACTTCCGTATCTTTTTCTTTTTTATCCGTTTCTTGTTCTTTTTCCGCTGCATGATCTTCTGACTTATTCGCATCTTCAGATTTCAGCTCGGTTGCCTTCTTATCCAATTCTGAGGTTCCCTCCGCAACGCTATCAGTATCTTCGTCTTGCTGAGACGCTATATTGTGAGAGGAATCTATGTCACTTATAACCCCAATCTCTGAGTAATCGTCAGCGAGCTTATTCGTACTCTTCTGATAGTCTCCACCCCAAAAGAATGCAATAGTTAGTATACCTATGATTAATATTGCCGCTAACCATCTTTTCTTGTTTTTTAACATATCTATGTCCCACCTTAAAATAACGAAGCAAGGGCACACGCTTCTACCCTTGCTTCGTTATTCAGATTATTTACTATTTAACGTCCGTCATGTCATACAGACGTGTCTGTCCATTCATAAACCGTTCATAAGCTACAAGGGCATACAATGCCTGATCTGTAGCCATAAGATCGACTTCACCTGGATTCGCACCTCCATTACCTTTGTCACCTGAATGAATATGGTAGAACCCACCACTTGGTGCAGCAAAGCTTAGTAACGCGTCAATTGGAGACTTTCCATTCTTTATAAATCTGGAGTCACTGTCAGGATCTATACCAAGACTAGTTAAAGCTACAATGACCTGAGCAATACTCTCAGAGTTCACAGAGCCCCAGCTGGTGTAACCCCCATCCGTCGTCTGAGCTTTGGACAACCAGGCAACGCCGCGATCCACAGCAGCTTTTACATCTGAACGTGTTGCATAATACGGCGTAAGCCCTTGAATGGCCATGGCAGTGATATCCGCATCGGATACATCAGGGCTATCACCTAATGCCCATCCACCTCCATTAATCTCTCTTTTCAATATAAAATCAATGAGCATGTCTCTTGTTGTCTGCATCTTAACACCTGTAACCGTTGGTATTTCATAATGATTACTATCCAGGGCAATAAGCGCAAAGATAGGTCCATTAATCCCCTGTTTAATTAAGGTGTCGAAATCTGCGAGAGGTTTTCTTAAGTTATATCCCGCTACATCGTCAATATCTCTACCGACAGAAGTTAACGCTAGAATTACTCTGTCATACTCCGTATATTTTACATTGTGCAGTTTTCCTGATTTTTCATTTAGTATTTTTACCACATTGGCATAGTATTTCGCGTAATAGGCATCCGGAACTGACACACCCGAACGTGCTAATCCGAATACCGTCCAATCCCCACCAACACTAGCTATAACAGGATCAGTAACTGCCTTTTGCAAAAAAGCTGCTGTGTCTTGAATCGTTTCCTTAACTTTTTGATGTTCTACCTTACCTACGACTACATCCGATCCCTTATTTCCATTCTTATAGTCATAAGCCCTAGTAGCAACTACCGCTGCCATCTCTCTTGTTACGAAATCTTTGGGTCTGAATTGACTATCACTACCCACCATTAATTCTAGTGCATTAATAGTCTCCACATCTGTTCTAGCCCAAGCGGATACACTATTGAAATCTTTGAGTTGCGTTGTTAACTTCGTAGGGTTAATTCCCAGCGCTCTTACAATTGTTGCTGCCATTTGCTCCCGGGTAATCTTATCGGTGGGATTAAATTCATGATTAAAGCCTGTAATGAATCCTGCTTTATAAGCCGCATTAACATAAGGATAGAACCAATCATCTGTAGCAACATCCTTGAAGCTAATACTTTTGTCTACTGTTAGATCAAGTCCGAGAACTGTCGCTATTATTTTGGTAAACTCTGCTCTTGTAATGTTAGATTTCGGATTAAACTTCCCATTATTCCCTTGAATAAACCCGTTCTGCGTTGCCACACCAATAGCTTCATACGCCCATAAGGAGATGACATTGGCATCTGTATATATTTTTTTCAAATCTATTGGGTTTACCACATCAACAGGATTCACCACATTAAATTTGCTAACGGTATACGACACAAAGGTTGTCATCACATTTGTTTTTAAATAGAGATCGTTGCCCTTAATAAAGGAATAAGTTTGCTTCACATTCCCTTTTGTCGCTTGGATCCCGTTCTCTTCCGTGTTATACATCGTAATTGGTGTAAATGTATTGCCTTCTATGAACCCTGGAAGTTGCTCTTTGCCACCTTTGAAGATAAAGGTAACAGGTTTATCAAATAGCGCTTGATTAGAACCATTTCCCATCACGAAGACTTGATTCAATTTTTCTAACTTTTCATTTTCTTTCAGTGTTCCTTTAATAAGATTTGGTATGGTTGTAGTGTTCGTGTCAGCTGATGTCATAAGTTCAATCTTAGGATCTCCCGTTTTCAGTTGAGTTCCTTTCTCGATAACAACCGATGTATCCCCTTTTACTACCGTAATCATTGGAATATCGTCTTTGACATCTGCTACATTAAGCAACACTTTCGATTGAACATTTGGAATGTTAATCGTGATATTCGTGGTATTTTTAAGTTCCTTTAATATGTTCAGCGTATAGTCCATGGAGATATCCTTAGGCACATTGATAACTGGTGTTTTGTCATCAGATTGAATAACGATTCCTTGACCTACCGATAGTTGACCTTCGGAAGTCTGATCCCATTGGCTAAGGTCTTCACCTAAATCTGTACCTAGATCAGTCGTATAACGCCACTGTACATAATCCCCATCATTCAAAATATATTGACTCGCTCCATAGTTGGGATACCAGCCGTTGACATTATACATCCAGCCACTGCCGCTACCATGGTCAAATTCTCCATCACCCGCAATGGATTCCATATAGATACTTCCATATTTTTCAGTCCAAGAAAAATTGTAACCTATATTACGTTTATCAAGCACTCTTTTTAATACGGTCCAAGCCGTGTCACCCGGTTGTAATTCAACTCTTATAGCTGCAACAACATCGCCCTTGTTTATCGTAAGCTTATCTACAGATAGAGTTACATAAGATTTCAGTTCAGGAGTTGGTGTTACTGGCGGTACCTCTGGTGTTACAGGCGGCACTTCTGGTGTCACTGGCGGCACTTCTGGTGTCACTGGTGGCACTTCTGGTGTTGCCGGTGGCACCTCTGGTGTTGCCGGTGGCAATTCCGGTTGTTTCCCTTGTACATCTGTCATATCATAGAGACCTTGTTGACCATTCACAAATCGATCATAGGCCACTAGAGCAAAAGTACCTTGGTCCGTAGCCATACCGTCTACTTTACCCGCTACAGCCCCACCATTACCTGATGCTCCCGGTTTAACGTGCATAAACCCGCCTTCAGGAACAGCAAATGATAGCAAGGCATCTATAGTAGAATAGCCATTTTTAATAAACCTTGAATCCGTATGTGGATCGATACCTAGACCCGTTAAAGCTACAACAACCTGTGCAATACTTTCGCTATTAATACTTCCCCAACTTGCATAGCCACCCTCATCTTTTTGCGCTTGGGATAACCATACAATCGCTCGATCCACTGCCTCTTTTACATCTTGACGCGTCTCATAATATGGCGTAAGTCCTTGTATTGCCATTCCGGTGACATCAGGATCTGGAACTTTACCGCTTAATGCCCATCCTCCACCACTAATCTCTTTTGCCAAAATATAATCGATCAGCATATCTCGCGTAGTCTGTGTTTTTACACCTGCAACGATCGGTATATCATAATGATTACTGTCTAGTGCTATAAGAGCAAAAATGGGTCCATTAATACCTTGTTTAATAACTGTGCTGTAATCAGCTAGCTTTTCAAGTTGATTGTAACCACCCACATCGATAACACCTTTACCAATAGAGGTTAATCCCAATATTACCCTTGAATGCTCTGTATATTTCACTTTATGTAGTACGCCATTCGCATTCTGCAATACTTTAACAACATTGTTGTAGTAGTTCTCGTAATAGTCATCAGGAACGGTATAATTAGCTCTTGCTAAAGAAAGGATAGACCATTCTCCGCCGCCTGTTCCAAGGGTAGGGTTAGTTACAGTTTTAAGAATATAAGCTAGATTGTTATCTAACTGTTCTTTTGCTGATAGAGTAGCGTTTAAAGTGCTTTGTACACTTAACCTATTCATCTTGGGTATGAAATCTGTGTATACATCACTTGTTACAGCTGTTTGATCGCTGAAATAATCTCCATTTGTTAATGAATTACTAGATTCTGCACCCCCCGTATCCGCATAAGACACGGTCATACTGGTTGCAACCGTAGATATAAATATACATACGATTAGTAACCAAGCTATGAATTTATTATTTCTCATTTGTATCATCTCCCTTTCATTTCACTCAAATTAGCAACCTTCTGTAGAACTAACACAACAAAAAAACCTCTCAACTAGAAAAGTTAAGAGGTTTATATATAGTAAACAGCTAAAATTAGCATGCACTAATAAACACCTTCTATCCATCGTAGAGTTAATGGTGTAACAAAAACAGGCAGGTATTCTGGCTTAAGTATCAACACCCTTACACCCTTCCCAGTTTCCCAGTGGTTTCTTGTAAGGACTCCTCTATTACAGCGGCGGGACCGCGTGGGATTTACACCCACTTCCCTTTTAACCAATTCATGTTCAGTTCGACGAACTGCATAATTGGCACCTGTTTCTAATATTCAATTCTTGAACATCATATCTAATATAGGCTCTTTTGTCATGTTAATATTTTCATTCTTAAATTAAAACAGAGCTGACTTCTGGTAAGTACAGGAATCAGCTCTCTTCTTAGATGCTATATATTATCGATGATTCCTATTTTCTGCAAAACGTATCGCCCTACCAATCAGAGGAGCCATAATTGAAAGGTGCCCTTCATCTTCGAAGCAGCGATGCTCAACGTGGAAGCCAGGAATGTCTGCCTGACTCAAGCGTTCATACATGAGCCTTGCATCCTGAATCATATGAGGTTTCTCTTGGCTCCCTACACCGATATAGAGTGACGATTTCAAAGGAGTAAGCTGTGCACTCTCGCTCAGATTATCCACATAAGGGACGATATATCCATTCTTCCACCAGATCGACGGACTACCCGCAACATAATTTTGAAAAGCTTCGCCCTTCATAAACAATGTATACAAGACAAAAAATCCACCGAGCGAATGTCCAAACAACGTTTGTTGATCTCGATTAATTGCATATATTTGTTCAATGAAAGGTTTAAGTTCTTGTTCTATGAACAATAAGAAACGTTCTGCACCTCCCGTTACTGGCCAAGGTGAATCGTCCTTACGCGGAGGTAATTCATCATCACTCGCATAGATGGTATAATCATTAAATCTTCGTGGTGTATCGAGTGGTTGATCCGTATCATAACCGATGCCAACCACTATAGATGGCTCTATCCGATAAGGTCCCATACTGAGCAGGCGAACTGTCTCGGTCATCGTACCAAAGGCTGCATTACCATCTAACATATAAATAACGGGAAATCCATTCTCCGGAGCTATCGTTGGTGGTACCCAGATCATCACTCGGTAATGTTCACCTGCATCACTGGTCAGATTCCATTGCTCTGCTCCTGGGATCGTGAAGGTTGAGCGTATAGGATTATCGTTCATCTATGATCTCTCCTTCACTAAATAACCTCATCATTCCTCTAATAAAATAAGGTGTGAAGAAGAAATCGTCATGAGTACCTCTCGGATCGGTTTCAAATGTCAGTTGATCTGGTGGAAAACCCTTATCGAGCAATAGGGCATGTGCTTCCTTCGTATGCATGACCATGCCGCGTTGTATATTCGTCTTGTAGATCCCTTCCAGCTCCCCGACATACATATATATGCGATGATTTGTCGCTGAAATGGTCTCCTTATCCATAAATGACAGAACATTTTCATACCAGAAGGAAGCCGAGATGAGTGCAATTTTTCCAAACACTTGAGGGTATTGGTAGTAAGCATACATGGAGACAAGACCGCCCAAGGAACAACCTGCAATCCCTGTATGCTCAGGTCCTGACATCGTTCGATAATTAGCATCTATATACGGTATAATTTCATGGACAAGAACCTTTAAATATTCCTGTGCTCCCCCACCGAAATCTTGCAAGCCCGGTACAAGTGATGGCGCTTCCCATGGTGTATAATCCATACTGCGATTATGCGGCTTTATCCCTACAAAGATTATTTCGGGTAGTTGCTTGGTCATTACTAAATGGTCAATATAATTGAATCCTCTGAGTACAACTTCCCCCTCATCCTGTACATAGACAACGGGATAATGCTTCTTACCTTTACCATAGGATAGAGGTAGATAAATGATAAGCTCATATCCTGCTGAAAGCTCCGTTCTGTGTCTTCCATTCATGATTGACACCCTCCCTATCTAAAGATCTGTGTGAGATTTGACGTGATCGAAAGGTTATTTTCTTCTTCCCCGATAGAGCTGAAATAGAAAATAAGGAACGCCAATAATAGAAACAACAATACCTACCGGAAGTTGTGCAGGTGCAAATATGGTCTTTCCAATGAAATCTCCGACGATGACCATCAACATTCCAATTACACCACATGCGGGTACGATATATTTGTAATGAATTCCAACCAAGCGCCTAGCAATATGTGGGGCAATTAAACCAACAAAACTAATACTTCCAGAGACAGCAACACACGCACTAATTAATCCAACACAGCACAACAACAGAATTTGTCTTTCCCTTTGCGCGTGAACGCCTAATCCCTTCACACTCATTTCACCTAATTGCATGAGATCAAGAATATGCGCTTTTTTCCATATTACCGGTACCAAAATCAGAATCCAGGGTAGTGTCGTAACAACATGCTTCCAATTCGCACTATAAATACTACCCGATAGCCATACGGTAGCCATTTCGAAATCCTGTGGACTCATTTTTAATGAAATATACATTGTAAGTGAACCAAAACCCGAACCAAGTGCAATGCCGACCAAAATTAATCGCTGTGGATCTAATTCACCGTTATGCTTAGCAAACATATACAACAGGATAACAGCCGCGATTCCCCCGATCCAACCGAACATCGGCATGGTCATTACCGTCAACCAGCTAGGACCCTTAATCGTACCATGGAACAAGAACATGCCCAGTACAACCGAAGTTCCAGCCGCTGCATGAATGCCTAGAATACCTGGATCAGCGAGCGGATTTTTGGTTATTCCCTGAAGCACGGCACCCGATATCCCCAAGCCGAAGCCTACCAACGCACCAATAAGTATACGTGGAAGTCGAAAATCAAAAATGACAAGATCATGTTCCCGCGTTGAATCGATTCGTAGCAGAGTACGAATAACATCTGTAGCAGATAGATCGAAGGCTCCATTCGTGAGACTCACATATATGCCACAGACGATCAAAATACAAGTTACAAGAATAACGCTCCAGAAACGTCTTACCTGTGAGGTTTTATTCACGTTGCTTCCCTCCTCCTTTTGTCTTAATTAAGTAGAGGAAATAGGGCACACCGAATAGTGCTGTTACAACACCCACTGGCGTTTCGAACGGATAATTCACGAAACGACTGATGAGATCACACCATGCAAGAAATAGCGCACCGATTAAAGCACTATATGGGATAATCCGCCGATAATTTTGTCCGATGATAAAACGTGTAATATGCGGAATAATTAACCCGATAAAAGCTATCTTTCCTGCGATCGCTACAGAGATACCCGTCAATAGGATAACACTCACCATCGTTAATGCTTTGATCATAAAAATATTTACACCTAGTCCGGTCGCCATCTCATCACCAAAAGACAACGCTGTGATCCAACGAGCCACTACAAATGCGATCGCAAGACCCACAATTGCAAATGGAATAGCCAGCTTGATGATTGTTGGATCCATCTGATGTAGACGTGCATTGTACCAGAAACTAATATTCTGAGACACTTGAAAATAGGTAGACAACGCTTGTGAGACTGCGCTTAAAAAAGTACCAATAATTGTACCCAACACCGCCAGTGTAATGGGAGACATGCCACCCGGTAACAGTCGGGCCATACCAAACACAAGAAAGGCTCCAAATGCTGAGCCTATCAAGGAATACAGAATCATAGATATAGAGGAACTACCTGGCACGAAGATCATGCATAGCGTAATCACGAATGCAGAACCATCTGATACCCCCATAATTTCAGGGGATGCAAGGTAATTCCTTGTCATCCCTTGCATCAATGCACCGGATACAGCTAAAAATGCACCTATGAGCAATGCTCCAACTACACGTGGAATTCTGGAAGTACGGATAATCAGATGATCGATATTTTCAGCATCATAATGGAAGATCGCATTGGTTACCGTCTCAGTATCAATAGATTTCGTTCCATAAAGTATCGATGCAATCATCGTAAAGATAATGAGAACAATCCCTAATCCTATAAACGTAGCAGATCTGATTCTTGTGTCCGGACGTATCATTCAACAAGCTTATCCAACATTGCATTTAAGAATTGCTTCCGGCTCCAGGCAGGACCACCCTCAGAAAGTGGATCAATCAAGTTTACGTATACATGTTCTTCTTTAACCGCAGTTATCTTTTGGATAATAGGGTTATCAAGAACATCGTCTAGCGTATTCAATGCATCCGGATTCTCATCTGTAGAGAATTGAATCAATACGTAGTCTGGATTCATCATGGCCAGTTGTTCAACAGATACCGCCTCCTGAGACTTAGAAGCTGCTACCATTTCTGGCACACTCAGACCAAGATCTCCATACAAGATCGGATTTACAAATATAGTCGGTGAATACATGAATATTTGACCCGCACGAACACGAAGTGCTACGACTTGCTTATCACTCAACTTGTTCGACAACGTCGATTTAGCCGACTCAACATCCTTTTTATATTTAGCGATTTCTTGTTCAGCCTGCTTACGCTTCCCTGACAAGTCTCCCATTAGGAGTAGATTATCCTCCCAGTCTGTTGCAATGTTCGATACCCGAATCGTAGGTGCAATTTTCTTCAATTGTTCAACAATGTCATCCGGGAATTTCGTCGTTCCTAGAATGACATCCGGTTTAAGCTTCAGAATGGTCTCAAAATTAGGCTCCATCTTCTCACCGATTGATTCTGCTTGATCGGTAATTGCCGCAAACCGTTCAGGAAACTTGCCCGAATATGTTACGGCTCCGACAGGATGCACATCGAGGACAAGTGCATCTTCATGTGCTTCCAACGAACCCGTAATGACGATCCGCTCAACATTAGTTGGAAGTGTATAGGTTTCTCCTAAATATTCAATTGTTCGTTCGCTTGATTCCCCGTTGGTCGAAGTTGCCTGCTCACTACTAACTGCACCCTCAGTCGCTACCGCTGACGACTCGTTCGTTGTGTTATTTCCTCCGCATGCCGTAAGCATAACCATACATACTGCCAACAAACTTATAACGTTAAGTAACTTTTTCATCTCTCTATTAAATCCCTTCTCATTAAATTAGGTTACAATGAACTACTAGACATTCACCAGTAATTGATAATGATTATCACTGTCTAAGTATAGATGGAGGACTTGGACTCATCCATGGACAAAATCCTGAAATGTGATGGATTATCTACTTCTAAAAGTTGAACAATCTGCTCCAGCATCCTTAGTTGCGCATGTGCAGAATATTCACGCCATGGATCAGATGAAATAAGATGAACTCGCTTGCGATGTACAGCCGTAATCACTTGCCAGTGTGGATCATTCTGCAACTGTATCCAATGCTCCAAAGTCTTTCGATCTTGTCGAACCAGCATTAAAATATGGTCCGGATTCAAGCGCTCAATCTCTTCAAGCGTGATCGGCTTGTCGTAGGTCAACGTATCGCAATGGAAAGCCGGAGTTAATCCCAAGTCCTGGTATAGGAGACTAGCCATTCCTTGATTACAATACACACAGAGCTGATGATTGATCATACGAAGACATAAGAATGTATCTTGATGAGTAGACTGTTGCAACCGTATCTTCGCTTCCTGAATTTGATGCTCATACTTTTTAATCCACTTCTCCGCTTGCCAAGATTCACCAAACTCTTCAGCAAGTACGCGCAATTGTTCACGCCAATTCATCGTCGTTGGAATAAGACAAATTTTCGTAGCTATATTCTGAAGTGCATTACGTTCTAACTCCTCAAGATCATCCATCGCAATAATGATATCTGCCGAGAGCGATTGTAGCTGATCTATATTCCAATTCCAGTCCTGATTATAACGATAGGCGCTCAGATGAATCGGGATCTCACCACGATAGTCTCGATAATAGTGTTCCGTCCATTTCGGATGAAGGGGTGCTGCATAAGGCATGATATTAAGTGCAACCATGTAGCCAATAACACCCGATTGGTAGGCGACTAACCTACGACGACGAGCATTCATATAGATGGTTGGTGATACACCAATATCCTTCTTAAATTTACGGCTGAAGTAGAATTCATCTGCATAGCCAACCCTGTGCGCAATTTCACGTAACTTGGCGTTAGGTTGCGCCATTAACCGCTTCGCTTCCTGTAATCGTAGCTCTGATACATATTCCTTCGCACTTTTGCCATACTTCTTTTTGAACAAATCCACAAAATACTTAGGACTTAGCTTACTCACCTGCGCCAATTGCTCAATCAATAACGATTCCGTATAATGAACCTCAATGTACTCCTTTGCCGCTTCTAATGCTGAAGACGAAGTTGTTGCCTCTCGTAACCGATATGTATGGATATAGAATAAGATTTCTTGAAAATCAATTTGACAGCGAAATAGCTCCCGCTTCTCTTTACGGCTCCATTTCCGATAGAGTTCCTCACACATATTCGCAAGCCCATTCAGCGGATTCACCATAATCTTGCCCTTAGGTCCAATCAACTGTGCGTTCTTAATCGGATTTAAAGAGCGGATATCCCCTTCATCATCGTCATCGCAATGCTCGAACACGTCAAAATAAAATATATACATCTCTACCCCCTCACTAGAGACGACAGCCCCATAAGTACTATCAGGCATACTGATATATATAGAATGCCGATCCAACTCCGCATGCTGGTGATCCAGAATCAGTTGCAATACGCCACTCGTAACAACGATAAGTGAATAAGATAATACCAGTTGTTGCTTCAGTTGTTCGCTACTGAAACCTTGCGAATAATCAACCGAACGTAATCTGTACATATAGCCATCCAGCGTGCAAGAATCCAAGTATTTGTTAGTTATGACATCATCCAATCGGATTCACCACCAATTATCAATATAATAAAACATAGATTCCTTCATTATATTGATAATGATAATTATTCGCAATAGAAGCCAAGTCTAGTAATCTTTCAGCTTTAATGTTCTTTGATTCCAGCAAGAAGGCAAAGAAAAAAGCATTCATGGCTTCAGGCCATGGAATGCTTCGTATGGATTACGCTATGCTAATCAAGTAGAAACGGCAATGCTGTCCTTTTTTAAAGACGGCACACGTTTCAGTGGAAGCACAAGGAATAGAGTATCAAGTGAACCTCACCTCATGAACGTTCTTATTTAATATCGCTCAGACACCATTTTGGCTTGTGTGAACAATAACAGGTAGTCTCGTCCCCCGGCTTTTGAATCGGTTCCCGACATATTGAACCCGCCAAATGGATGTGTTCCCACCAATGCCCCTGTGCACTTGCGGTTAAAATAAAGATTACCTACGAAAAATTCACGACGTGCCTTCTCTAAATTAGCACGATTATTCGTTATTACAGCACCTGTTAAACCATATTCGGTATTGTTCGCGAAGGCTAAAGCTTCTTCAAATGATGTAGCCTTAGTAAATGCTACAACGGGTCCAAAGATCTCTTCCTGTGACACACGAGCCGTCGAATCGACGTCAGCAAAAATGGTGGGCTCAATAAAGTAGCCTTTGGAGTCTCCTGTGTTGCCGCCTATAACTAGGCGGCCTTCTTGTTTACCGATTTCGATATATGCCTGAATTTTGCGATATGCCTTCTCGTCAACAACCGGACCAATGTTAGTCGCAAGATCTGCTGGGTTGCCCATGATTAGCTTCTCTGTACGCTCAATGACTTTATTTAATACCGCATCATAAACATCCTCATGAATAATGGCTCGGGAACACGCGGAGCATTTCTGTCCCGAGAAGCCAAATGCCGACGCCGTAATAGCGTCCGCTGCTAATTCTAAATCGGCATCATCATCTACAACGATGGTATCCTTTCCTCCCATTTCCGCGATGACGCGTTTAATCCACTTTTGACCTGGATTAGTTCGAGCAGCACGTTCGTTAATACGTAAGCCTACGTCTCGTGATCCGGTGAAACTTATGAAACGCGTCAAATGGTGATCCACTAGATAGTCACCCACTTCTTCACCAGGACTTGGGAGGAAGTTCACGACACCAGCTGGCAATCCTGCTTCTTCTAGCAATGCAATGAATTTCGCTGCGATAACAGGGGTCGTACTAGCTGGTTTCAACACAACTGTATTACCAGCCACAATCGAGGCTGTTGTCATACCAACCATAATCGCAAGCGGAAAGTTCCATGGCGGAATGACGATACCTACGCCAAGCGGAACATAATACAGCTCATTTTCTTCTTCTTCCATGATTGTTAACGGTTGCGGTTGGTTAAGGCGCTGCATCTCACGGGCGTAGAATTCCATGAAGTCGATCGCCTCTGCTGTGTCTGCATCTGCTTCTGCACGCGTTTTGCCCGCTTCAAACGTCATCCATGCAGAGAATTCATGCTTGCGACGTCGCAACATCGCAGCCGCTCTATACAAATAACGGGCTCTTTCATTCGGATCGACCTGTTTCCATGTTTCGAATGTGCTTGCCGCTGTTTGAATCGCTTGTTCAGCCAAATCACGATCACCTTGTGAGACGGTACCGATGACCTGCGAGTGTAATGCTGGATTCACTGAAGCAACTTCACGCTCCGTCTTGATCTTTTGTCCACCGATGACTAGAGGATAGGATTTCCCGAGTTCCTTCTCCACCTTTTTAAGTGCTGCATCGTATTCTTTATTGTTCTGCTCATCCTTGAAGTTTGTAAATATCTCATTCTTGAATTCTACTCTCATCTGTTATGCCTCCCTCTTATTATTCGAATATCCACGAGTTCATGCCTGGACCAAATGATAGCTAAGCACCATTCGCCCCCTAAAGGTCAATTGTACGAAACAGTCCTATCCACTATTCCCCTATCATAAAGATGAATAAAGCGCTCACCATCAATGGGTATTATTCATGCTCAAATAATAGAACAACCATAAGAACTTGGAAGGGGCACTAGTCATGGATATCGGCTCAGAGCTTTATCGAAAAGTTGTACTAACCATTGCCGGCAATTCAGTCTTTGAGAAACTATCTATTAAGTATGGTAAAAAATTAGCGATGAAATTTATTGCAAGTGATCACTTGCAAGGAGCTTTAAAAGAGATCCAAGCGTTGAATGATAAAGGAATTATGGCTACATTGGATGCGCTCGGCGAAGGAATCAAACATCTGAGCGAAGCTGAGGGATATAGAGATGAGTACCTAAGACTTATTGAAGGAATTAATCACGCGGGTGTGAATTCTAATATTTCACTAAAACCTACGCAAATGGGACTCTCTCTTAACCCTGAAACATGCTATGAGAATATACGTGCAGTCGTTAGTAAAGCACATGAGAATAACAACTTTGTTCGGATCGATATGGAAGACTCCTCTTTTACACAAGCGACGATTGATATCGTGTTGCGTCTTCATAAGGAAGGTTTGACGAATGTAGGTACTGTCATACAAGCATATTTATTCCGAACTGAGCAGGACGTCAAGGATTTAATCACTCAGAATGTTCGCCTGCGCGTAGTTAAAGGTGCTTACAAGGAACCTAGTACGATCGCTATCCAAAACAAAAATGAGGTCATTGACAATCTCAAGAAAATGATCCGCATGCACCTCGACCAGGGTATTTATACAGCG
This sequence comes from Paenibacillus sp. Y568, assembly GCF_059445545.1. Lineage (NCBI taxonomy): Bacteria > Bacillati > Bacillota > Bacilli > Caryophanales > Paenibacillaceae > Paenibacillus > Paenibacillus sp. Y568. The sequence continues at coordinate 99,769 of NZ_JCAIUM010000007.1, read as the reverse complement.
ATAGCTTCTCACGACGATACAGTCATAGATTGGGTAAAGGAATATGTGAAGAAACATACTATTTCAAAAGACAACTTCGAGTTCCAAATGTTATATGGCTTACGCACACAATACCAAGAACAATTGGCGAGTGAAGGCTACCGCGTTCGTTGTTATGTACCTTATGGCACGATGTGGTACCCCTACTATACACGCCGTTTGGCTGAGAAACCTGCGAACTTGATGATGGTTTTGAAGAACATGAACAGCTGAAGGAGAGCGGCTGTTTAGGAGCAGATGATCAAAGAGTAACCGGACAGGATCAAATGATTAAGAGCAACGGCAATGGCGTCCCTTTTAGGTGGAGCCTTTTTATGTGGAAATATAAGGGGATTGGGCATCAAGAATCGATTTAGATGCATCGACGATTATGAAATGGATTCAAATGAAACTTATACTATGCAAAAAGGGACAATGAGGCGGTTATGACCGCTCATTGCCACTTCTTTATATGATTCTTTCCGATAGTTAGTTGATTTAACAGGAAAATTTCCTGCGATTATCGGGAGAGTAACTTATGGCAGTTGAGTTCATTTAACGGGAGAACCTCCCGTTAAATAGTTGGTAGAGCACCTTGTATCGCTATATAACCATTAGACACTGGTTACTATTCACCTGCCATCAATAGTTACTGATCTCTTATCATCAATTCTCTCGACAGAGTTACCGGCCCCAAGTAACGATTCCCGCCATGGATCATCAGTTCTCTATCACCGATTCCCTCCATGGAGTTACAAAAGCCCAAGTATCGATCCCCCATCGAGCACCGATCACCTATCGTCGGCAACTACCTATCATCGCTCACCTTCCATCGCTTATCACTCATTGCTCACCGCCCCCCTAACTACTCCTTCGCGATTAACCTCAATCTACAATTTCCGTTCACACAATGTTCTATCGTTACGAACATTCAGTAGTTACAGCTGGTTTATGTTCTAGTGCCGAACCATGAGCCTCATTTCATCGTAACGCTGGGACTTAAGGTAATTTCAAATACGCGTCCCCAAAGGTAATTAGGATTTATGTTCGGAAGTGATACGTTATGATACATCGCATATATCCATGTTGAGCCGCTAATTTGACGTACATTGGTTGCTGCCGTTGAAGAGCCAATTCGGAAGGCATTCTTCCCAGCAAGCGTGTTGGTGTGTGTCTGCATTCGATCTCGCAAGAGAGTCGTCATAACGTTGTAGTCACTCGCCGAGTTGAAGAGAATCATGTTCTGATCGGGATACAGAACATTCGTATATAATGTGTGTGCTCTCGCATACGTCCGAATTTCGGCAATCGCAATAGCTTTATAATAGTAGTCTTTCAAGAAACGTTTGAACAATAGTGATCCGTGTGCGTTCACTGCATTCTGAAGGGATTTAGCATGTTTTTCCGTAACTAAATATGTGTGTCGTGCTTGCCCCATTCCGAGCGCAATCCCAATTTTATTCCCCGCCGTATTCCAAGCACTGTACCCTAGAATGCCTCCAGTATAAGGACTCTCTAGTAAAGCCTCAGTTACCGTTCCATTCGCAGCACCATTTGCTACAAAATCTATAACAACTGTAGGGATACGATCGTTACTATTTGACTGAATACGTGATACGGCACTTGAGACTTGATTAGCATCCGTAATCGCAATGATTTCTAAGTCATAGGGACCACTTGTGACAAATTGCCCCCCAATAATATCAATGTGACGCTGAATATTCTCATGTACCGTCATGTACTCGTATGAGTTAATGATCGTTGATCCATGGGGACCATAATATTGCACCATATACTTTGGTTTGACTTCACTAGGATAGAAATGCTTCGCCATACGAGCTATAAGCGAATGACCCAACCCATCTGCATCAGGAAGAATTATAGCACGATCAGGGTTCTGACCCTCCGTACCGCCAAGCCATTCATTAATACGTCCTTCAATAAAGCTAATCTCGTTGGCCTGTACACCTTGGGTAGAGGAATCATCGACACCAATTGCAAGGAAGTCAATATAACCTAACCGGGCAAGTTGATCCAGAATATAATAGTTCGTTTTAAATTTGTGTCTTCGTGCGTTATAATATTGCTCCTTATCGAAATAGACCGCATCTTCAACATTGGTGTCATCTGGTTTTACATTGTAACCGTTCAAGATATCGTTAAAATCGGAATAACTTTTTCGCGCTTGTTGGTTGAAAGCACGTGACTCTGTATAAGCATCATAATTTTGCCCCTCAACATAAGCTGACGTTGCTAATCGCATAATGGTATCCATCACATAAATAGGCTTACTAGGATAACATTGTTTGATTTCACGAATCACGTCTAATAACTTTGTCGTAACATCATCATAATGTGGAAAAGCCCTTCCACCACTTGCCCGAAGCCTTCTGCTTCCAATGAGCCCCCCGTAAGCAAGCATATCCGTTGAGATAATAAATCCATCTACATTCGATGCGTTATTAAGAATAAATTTTCGAATGTTCAATGTTTGACCAAATCTAGGAGAACTTGTGCCTAGAAGCGTGGATTCCGAGATTGTCTTTTGCGTGTCCAAGCGGTTCTGAATATCGTGAATATTGGGTGTAATGACTTCAATGCCAGCTGATCTTCCCTGTACAATAACATCATCCAGATTTACCGGGCGATCATCTAGTGGGACATATAGAATCTTTTTCATATTAACATCTCCATATATTCATGATAGACACAGGGTTCACTTGTTAAATCACTTTCTTCGTATCTGTGTCCTCAATTATAAAGGTAATTTATGATTCAATAAAACAACCACATGGGTTATTCATTTAAGAGTGACTTATTCATCATCCCCTCTCTCATTATGTTCAACAGATTGAATTGTCTCCGTAAGTTGGTTTAATGAAATGTCTAACTTATCCAATTTTTCACCTATGGTCTGCAAAATATAGCGAATCAGAATAAAACATAATGTCACCGGAAATCCAACATTCGTTACTAATGAAATCATGTCCGTGATCTCCATAATCCTCAACTCCCTTCTTATCTTTATACTTGATAGGCAATCTTAATTTTAAAATCACAACCAAATCTCTTAAAAAGGTGCTATAATAAACAAGAACACACGTTCTTATTTTGGTTGTGAAACTACGTCTCTATTTTCCCTATAGATAAATAGAAAACACAAATAGAAGGGAGATGTTATTTTGGATACACAACAGAGCATTTTTGAAAGGTACAAGACAGAAGTCTATCGGATTGGATGGAGATTGCAATATCGTGCCAAAATCATTAGAAAACAAGAATGTTCCTTCTATGGAATAGAAGCTGCTACACCCAACAACTTTACAACATCCTCTGATAACAAAGTGTTAGTTCAGCAACTAATCGAACCTTTGCCTCCCTTTGGAAAGATCATACTCTATAAACTGTACATACAAGATCAGACAGAATCGGAAGTCGCTCGTCAACTACAAATGAGTCAACAGGCGGTGAACAAATGGAAACGAAAAATGATACAGAAATTATCCCAGACAGTGAATTCCTAGACTTACTTCAGTTGGCCAAACAAAATGATCCCGATTCTATCCTGCAGCTCATTGAACTGTTTAAAGGGGATATTCTCCGTCTAAGCAAATTCATTCATATGCCGCAAGAAGATGCGGTATCTCAAATCATTGTTGAGTTTATTGAATTCATTAAGAACAGTGATCATTAATCTATTTCTGTAGGAGAAACGAAGACTTTTTATCCCAATGTGGTTGTAAGATACATCTTCGTTTCTCCCTATATATGTAATCCAATAAACTATCCATCTTCATGATACATAAAATTTGAATATGTTGTAGACAATTACAAATTTTATGTGTTAAATTCTTTATCGAAGAGAACTCATATTCATCTTCATCACTAAGAAATAAGAAATAAGGGCTATATGTAATTTAGATGTACTGGTGACAATTCATAAACCTCTAGTATCTTCTAGGTTACCTTTTACATAACCCTAACATTAAAGTGCTCATACTTCGCTGCTTCATTCTCAAAAGTTAAAGCGCTTTAACTTATTGTCACTACGCAGGAAGGAGGCCGTTATACAGTCGAGAACAAGTTGTAGCAATATAAATTTAAAGGAGGCAATTTATGTACACACTGAAATCAAACAAAAGGCTATTGAGATGTATTGGACTCGCTTCACTATGTCTAACTATGGTTGTGACCATACTCGGTACACCTGCTCCATTACAAACCAAAGCCTATGCTGCCGGAGAATTGAAACCGTTCCCTCAGCAAGTTAGCTATCCAGGCATCATTAAGCCTAACCATGTAACCCAAGCAGCTATGAATAGCGCAGTATCAAGTTATTATGACTATTGGAAGTCAAAGTACTTGAAGAATAATTTATCTTCATTACCTGGCGGTTATTATGTAAGAGGCGATATTACCGGTGACGCTGAAGGTTACACACCACTCGGCACTTCAGAAGGCCAAGGTTATGGAATGGTTATTACTGCTCTAATGGCAGGTCACGATTCCAACGCAAGAACCATTTATGATGGTCTGTTCAAAACTGCTAGAGCCTTCAAAAGCTCGGGAAATGCTAATCTAATGGGCTGGGTTGTAGCAGATAGTAGCAGTGCCCAAGGGCATTTCGGCTCAGCGACGGACGGAGATTTGGACATCGCTTACTCTTTGATTCTTGCTGACCGTCAATGGGGATCAACGGGTACTATTAATTATTTAGCAGAAGCCAAAAAAATGATCACTAATGGGATCAAGGCTAGCAACGTGACCACCAACAATAGATTGAATCTTGGAGATTGGGATGAGAAAAGTGCACTGAACACTCGCCCTTCTGATTGGATGCTCTCGCATTTGAGAGCTTTCCATGAAGTTACAGGAGATCAAACATGGTTGGATGTCATCAATAATTTATATTCTGTGTATAGTCAATTCTCAACAACTTACTCAGCTACTACAGGTCTCATCTCTGACTTTGTTGTTAACAATCCTCCTAAACCGGCTCCAACAAATTATTTGGATGAGTTCCCAGAAACTAATGAATACAATTACAATGCAAGTCGCGTTCCATTAAGAATGGTAATGGACTATGCCTTTTACGGTGATACCAGAGGTCGTGATATTGCTGACAAGATGGCGGTATGGATTAAAGGTAAAACAAATGGAAATCCAAGTAGTATCAAAGATGGATATAAATTAAATGGTACAGTAAGTGGAAATGCCTCCTATGCTACAGCCGTATTCGTATCACCGTTCATATCCGCAGCTACGACTAATAGTGCCCACCAAGCATGGGTAAATTCAGGTTGGGATTGGATGAAGAACAAGAAAGAATCCTACTTCAGCGATTCTTACAACATGCTTAACATGCTTTACATTTCAGGTAACTGGTGGAAACCATCGTTCAGCGGTGCGACAGACACACAATCACCTACAGCTCCTACTAACCTAAGTACCACCGTTGTATCCAGCAATCAGATTAACCTAAGCTGGTCAGCTTCAACAGATAATGTTGGAGTCGTTGGATACCAAGTGTTCCGAGGAGGTACTCAAGTCGGTACATCGACGGCTACCAATTTTAATGACACTGGTCTTACTGCTTCTACGGCTTATAGTTACACGGTTAAAGCCATTGATGCTGCGGGTAACCTCTCGGCAAACAGTAACACAGTGACAGCTACAACAAGTGCAAATTCTTCATCAACCAACCTTGCACTGAACAAGACGACTACAGCGAGTTCAATAGAAGCCTCAGGATTTGAAGCTTCCAAAGCAACGGACGGTAATCCATCGACAAGATGGGCAAGTATAGAAGGAAATAATAATGAGTGGATTTATGTGGATCTGGGTACAACCACAAGCGTCAACCGCGTGAAACTAAATTGGGAAGATGCTTACGCTAAAGGTTACAAAATCCAAGTATCCACTGATAGCACCACATGGACAGATGCCTACACAACAACAACCGGCAATGGTGCAATCGATGACATCACATTTACAGCTAAGACCGGAAGATATGTAAGAGTACTTGGCATAACAAGAGGCACTACTTACGGATATTCACTTTATGATTTCGAGGTGTATGGTTCTTAATCAGTAAAGTTAACAAAACCTGACGGAATTGATCCGTCAGGTCTTGTTATATTGAAATCCAGTCATTTGATTCACTCATATTCGGCATACCCTGTATTAAGCTAAACTTGCAGTTGGACGTACAATCATCTCACTTACATCCACATCAGATGGCTGATCGATGGCATATAATATTGCGCGGGCGATAGCCGTCACTGGAATAGAAATTCGTCGATACTCCTTCATAACCTCTCTTGCTTCGTCATCCGAGATACTTTCAGCAAGTTCCGATTCCGTAACACCTGGAGATACCATCGTTACGCGAATGTCACCTCCAACTTCTTGGCGCAGACCTTCTGTGATTGCTCGAACCGCATACTTCTTTCCCTTTAACGTTAGACATTATCATTTGCTCCTTTGAATATCATATTTTCTTCCATTATCGATAGCCAGCCTCTTTTATTGTTCACGATATAGAATCATTCCTGCGTGATAAAGAATTCCCTCACGAAAGTCACCATCAGCCGTGAATCCGGTGTCATCCAAATACGCAATATGATCCCCTTCAACCGTATAACTCCCTTGATAGGCACTTTCCTTGTTCCCACGCGCTTCATCGTAACGCCCATTTGACAGAAGTTCATGACGAATGTATCCATCTTGCGTAACCCACATGCCGACATAAGCATGTATTGCTACATTGTGACTATTCTTCACGTGCTCATCTCCCTCGCCATTAATTTTTTTACTTATTTCGCCGATGCTACTATCTCTTTTCTTCTTGCCTCCTATGGTTGAGCTCATATTCATTATGAAATAATTTGAACTTTAGGAGGTAGCCTGTTAACAGATGATTATTGCCTAATCCTCCAAAAAGAAATAATATGTAGCTATTAAAAGGTGGAAAATGGAGATGCTCTTATGACTAGTGAAGTTATACTCGAAGATCATATGGTCCTGAAGCAAGAGGAATTAGCACAGCACATAGAACATTTCACTCACACAGATGGCACTCATGCTACAGCCATCCCTTCTCTACATTTCATTCGATCTTCCAGATCAGAGACCGTACATTTAATCCATCAACCAGCATTGTGTATGGTCGTAAAAGGAACCAAGCTGGTTATGCTTGCACAGGAGTGCTATCATTATGACCCAGCTCATTATTTAGTTGTCTCCGTACACTTACCCCTTTCTGGGCAAGTCACCTTACTTGTGCCTCAGGTTGGACTTTGATCCGAATCAAATTTTAGACATCATTAAAGATTTCAATCAAATACCGAGTAAACAAGGTGACTCTGGTCGCGGCTTGTTTGTAAGTAAAACGAGCTCCTCTCTTCTGGATGCCGTTTTGCGGTTGGTTCGCCTTTTAGATACGCCGCAGGATATTCCCATCCTTGCACCTCTAGTGATTCGGGAAATATATTATCGGATATTACAAGATGAACAAGGCGATTCCCTTAAACAGTTCGCTATAATGGGTAGCCACGCTCAACGTATCGCAAAAGTCATTGATCTTATCAAGAATGATTTTGCCAAACCACTGCGTATTGATCAATTAGCAATGACAGCCAACATGAGTCCTTCCTCCTTACATCAACATTTCAAAGACATCACCGCAATGAGCCCTTTGCAATATCAGAAACAGATCAGATTACAGGAAGCGCGCCGTCTACTACTTGCTGAGACATCGGAAGCCGCCGATGCTGGATTCCAGGTTGGTTATGAAAGTCCCACTCAATTTAATCGTGAATATGCTCGTATGTTCGGTCTTCCTCCTATAAGTGATATCAAACGTCTTCGCGACTCATTAAGTACAATTCCCGTTTAATTATTTTGTTCGAGATTCTATTCTTACACCTAGGCGGTTTCAATCAAAATCTCTGCACAATAAAAAAACCGCTTACCTATGGGCAAGCGGTTAATTTCTCTGATTATGCGATTAGATTGGTTTAGCATTAGTTATATGAAACACCAGCACCCCCATGTTCAAGGTATTAGAACGAACATATAAAGAGGTATAATCCATTACCGATGTATTAACAGCATAAAAAAGCCGCGGAACACATTAGAATCCTAGTGTTACGCGGCTTGTTACGTTATGAAGATCGGGAGAGCAATCCTAGCGATAGCTTCAAAAAATAAACATGAGCCAAACAAACAGCAGACTTGGCCACCAATGCTTACCCGCCTTCACAAACAACCAACCGAACACCAAAGCAAAAGCAGTTATATATAAACCATCTGCCAGACCATGCATCAAGTGACTAAGTCCCCAAGTCACCATCAAACCCACACCTCCGTAAGGAAGATTAGGCTTTTTAAACCACATTTCTCCGGCACGTTGCATCAAGGCAACTAAGAGCACAACCAGAACGGATTCTACGATATAATATATATTTTGAGTCAAACCAACGAATAATCCCATTGAGCCATAATTACGTGCGAAACTTTGGTATTCATTGTATATCTGTGGTAAGTTCCCATCCATCAACACTGACTCAATCACTGCGAATAAAAAGCTCATTACAACAGCCATGATCAGTAAAGGGACCCCTTTAGAGCTCCATCGTACAGATATCACGCTTTTTAGTTCCCCTTTCTTCCTTAACCATGCAAAAAAAAGTCCGGCTCCAACAGCCCATAATAAGATAACAATACTCCAATGTGTAATAATTACATACCATGGGCTGGCAAAAAAGTCGTCTATCTTCAATAAATTTCCCCACAACCACTGATCCAAAACCATGACTAACATATCCATACCCAATACTAAAAATACAAGTAAACCTAACAAAAAAAATTGTAAAGCAGATATGTCCTCTTGTTCACGCATGGATCACTTTCACCCCTTCTTTTTTACAATCCATATATGACTATAATTCCCAGGTGTCTGATTTCATAATTATGGCACTATTCTATTTCTATTGTCTGTATCAAATTACATAATACATTGCGATTCCCTATGGCTTTCTCTCTAAGGATTACCACACTTAAAATATGTTCTTCACATGGAGTTACGGTTTCTATCTATATATTGGCATATTAAAAACCATTTACTCATAATGAGTAAGCAGTCTGAATCCACGAAGTTCGCCCTTTATCAAGAGGAGCCAATCAATGCAGTACTATATTAGATTGGTTTAGCATGTTCGATCACCCTGATCACTACGCTTCCCTTTTTCCTACCTTTTTCTACATATTGATTAGCCTCAGGGATTTGTTCCAGCGGATAGTATCTATCAATAACCGATTTCAACTTCCCCGTCTCCATCATCTCTTTGAGGAACTGGATATCTTCAATGCGTATTTTAGCCATCCCCTGCCCGTCAACGGTCACGTACGACCCGTTCGGAGTAAGTGCTCTCTTATAATTTGTTTTCGAGATTTTCCCCACGGCATCAAAAATGATATCATAACGTTCACTTCTATTGGTGAAATCCTCTTTCGTATAATCCAAGACCTTATCTGCTCCCAGAGATTTTACCAACTCAAGGTTTGTGGAGCTACATACTGCGGTTACTTCCGCCCCAAAATACTTGGCAAGCTGTATCGCAGAAGTGCCTACAGTTCCAGAAGCACCGTAGATAAGAATTTTATGGCCATTCTGGATATTCGCCTTTTTCAAAAAATACAAAGCAGAAGTCCCTCCGTATAGAACCGAAGCTGCATCCTCATAGGTCACATTTGTCGGCATGATTGCCATCATACCGTCTTCAGGCAAGCAGGTATACTCAGCATGTGCACCGAAATTCATCCCGGTTAACGCAAACACTTTGTCACCTTTCTTATAACGAGTTACATCATTGCCTATAGCTTCTATCTCTCCAGCTAGCTCCACGCCAAGAATAGATTTCCTAGGTCTTGTAAGACCAAGAACTAATCGCATAGGAATCCAGAGCGAGAGCGGACTTCTGAACGTTCGAACTCTAATGTCTCCTGCTTGCACGGTTGTCGCATGAACCTTTACGAGTACCTCATTGCCCTTTGGCGCACATTTTTCCACTTCTTTAAGCTCAAGAACATCGGGTGATCCATATTTTGTGCATACCATTGCTTTCATGGGCTTCCTCCTAGACCTCAATATGCAAATAGTATAGCTTCCTTACCGTATGTCCATATAGATACTAAAGTATGGTTTTTGATGTGTTTATGAAGGGAAGGCTTACAATAATCCCAACGTTCTTGCAATTGCAACAGCTTCAGTGCGCCTTGCGACTTGTAGTTTGTCATAAATATTTCGGTTATGCCCTTTAACTGTTGTCAATGTAATGAAAAGTTGCTCGCTAATCTCACGATTCGATAGTCCTTGGGCAATGAGATGCAAAACTTCTAACTCGCGCCCACTTAGTGGCTCGATTAGGGACTTGTTAGATTGAACTAGTTGATGACCTTTATTGAGTTCACTTTTCATTTTCAGTTCTTCAGCTTCAAATGCAGCCAGCAACTTACCTAGATAGATCTTTGGCATTTTTTCATGATTAACGACTTCGGATAACAATCTATACATCAAAATACCTTCATCGACAAAGATCCGAATAAACCCGCCAGGTTCGGCCATCGTCAGAGCGTCTACTATTGTTTGCGAAGCCTTTAGCTTCTCGCCCTGTGCATGCAGAGCAATAGCCTGTATAACCATTATCTTAAGCCGTTCATCCTTTAATTCCTTTGCTTCCGCCTGTCTTCGTAATGGCTCGAGGACCGACAGGGCTGAGGACGTGTTATCCTGTGCTAGATATACCCGTGCCTGGCTGATCTGCAGATCATACTTCTGCACTAGATGAGCGGCATCCTCTAGATTTCCCAAATGAAGTAATGCAAGTACATGTGCGGCAGCAATATGGGGCATCTGATTCACGAAACTCTCCTGTCGAGCGGATTGATCAGCCTTAGCTAATATCGCGATTGCGCCGCTTATCTCTCCGCGCGCAAGCTGTAGTCTGGCGAGAATCACCTCACCCGCAACGACTCGATCTGTATGTTCAAAATGCTTCGCCAATTGTACGGTCTGTTGACCGTGCTGCATAGCTGCATCCAACTCGTTCCATTCATACAATATACGAGCTAAGCCTAGGTGCGCTTCACAAGCAATCGGCAGCGATGGATTACCAGCCAGATGTAGAACACGACGATAAGATTCTGCCGCCACATCAAGCTGGTTATCAGCTTCCTGTATGTTTCCTAGGCCGAGTGTAGCCATCATGGTGATTGTCATATGCCCCATCATCTGACTGATCGATAATGCTTCGGTATATGCCTTACTGGCCAAGGTGCGATTCCCCTGGAGCTGATAGGCATATCCCAGCGTCCATGTTGTAGCTGTCCGGACAGGTAGGTTGTCTGGATGTAAATTTTCCAGCGCACGACGCGACTCTGTCATAATCGTTCCCGTATCGTGTTTACTGACGGCGAGTGTAGCGCGTATCGAAGCAATATGCCCGATTAGATCTTGCGTCTTATCGTCTTGCTTGGTATTTTGTAGGGCTTTTTCAGCGGATCGTAACTTGTGTTCAACGCCTGTCATTTGACCCACCATTAGTAAGGCAGATGCATACATGATCCACAATGACGGCATTGCGTCTAGTTCCCCATTTGGCAATAAATTCAACCAATTCATGACAGGCGAGATCACTCCACGAAATAACAAGGGCATCTCCCCTCCCTCCATCAGCCGTGCAGCACGCTCAGTATCATTAGCGATAGCAGCATGATGAAAGGCTTCAATCTCCAATCCATTCTCTTCATACCATTTGCTCGCAAGAATATGTAATTCAGCCATTTCCCTCTCACCATCTCCTATATTCGAGGTGATGCTCTGGGGCAGACGTTTCCGCAACAAGTCAGTAAAGAGATGATGATAGCGGTACCATTTCCTCTCATTGTCCATAGGAACGATGAACAAATTAACGTGTTCAAGATATTCCAAGGTTTCTTGCCCTGAAGATGAGGGGGTGAAGTGTTCCCCGACTCCATTGCTAAGAACTGCATCACATAAAGGACCGCATAACCGATCGAGAATAGATGTACGCAATAAAAAAGTCTGTATGTATGCGGGTTGCTGTTGTAGCACTTCTTCAACTAAATAGTCTAGAACAAAATGATGGCTTCCGCTGAAAGATTGGATGAAGCTTGCAGGGTCTTCATGTCCCTGCATGGAAAGTGCCGCTAGTTGCAGACCAGCAATCCAGCCTTCTGTACGGGATTCAAGCAAGCCAATTTCTTCCGATGCAAGGTTTAATCCCATGACCTGGCCCAGAAATTCTGCTGCTTCAGAAGCTGTAAACCGTAACTCTGTGGCGCGTATCTCCGTCAATTGGTCCCGGACTCGTAACCGGGCTATAGGTAAGTTTGGATCTTCACGGGTTATGATGACCAGATGCATCTGTGGCGGCATTCGCTCAATGAGTAAGGTAATAGCTTGGTCAATTAGGCTAGTCTTAATGACGTGGTAATCATCAAGGACAAGTATAAATGGGTATGGCATAGCGTCGATCTCATTGAGTAGGGTTGTAAGAATCGATTCGATGGGTAGTGGCTGAGGGGATTGGAGCAAACCCAATACACCTTCACCCATATCTGTAGCAATTCTCTGTAAAGATGTGTAGAGGTATGTTAGAAAACACGCTGGGTCGTTATCACCTTCATCGATCGATAGCCAAGCGACAGGTCGATCACAACCGGCAAGCCATTCGCTCACTAATGTCGTTTTACCAAAACCAGCGGAAGCAGAGATGATGGTCAGTCTGCGGTGTAGCCCATTGTTTAGACGATCGAATAGTCTTCGGCGAATAACAATCTTTGACCGAGGCGGGGGGATATATAACTTAGTGGATATAATTGGAATATTCATATATGAATTATAATGATCACAGTCCTTTATCGTCAACAAAGAGAGTCGAGATCATAACGACCGATCCCTTTTTTAGGATCAAAATAAACAACGCGTGCTGATCGATTATCAGCACGCGCGTAACTTCATAGCTTTTTTCAACTATTGATACATCTTTTATTCCATACCATGTTCTTTACGAATTTTGTATAAACCTTGGACAAGCAACTCTGATGGGTCCCGGTTCAATTGTAAATGTGTGAACAATAGATGTAATGGGAAAGCGCACACGTTATTTCCTTCTACTATTGAAGGGAATCCAACTTCGAAGACCGGACCGATCTCCTCGTTCCAGGTAAGACCTGCATGTACTTCCTCCGGAGCGAATTCCTCACGTACTTCTTCTATACATTTGGGAACTAATACATTGTCTATGATAGATTTTGCTTCCTCTTCGCTTGATGCCGGTGTTGGAAGAGTTTTACCTCCCTTTGTCTTCATCAATTCATAGAAGAAAGAAGCCATCCAAATAGCCGGATCATCACCTGACTGGAACTTTGCAACCAATTCACGTAGGAAGAACCCACAGGAATACACATCATTCGATTGATCTTGCACATGATACACAAACACCGGACCATAAGCATCTAGATTTAACACTTGCCCTTGGACTTCCTGAAAATGCTTTTTCAAAGATAAGGTGCCGTCAGTGTGAACAGCCTTTAGAAGCTCAATCCTTTTCTCATCCAATACAGGTTCTTGATTATTGTTTACTTCCTCATTTGTTGTCTCATTACTCATATTCATATTCACCTCACTTTCTATCATACCATTCAGTAGCTTGAACGGAAATGATAGAAATAGACAATTGAATAAACAAGTCTTCTTTTCTACTAACATCTTAGCAAAAATCTTAAAACTGTCTTCAATCTTGCCACTTCGGACAGTAACTATGCTAGACTACAGACTAACCAATCCGCCCTTAAAGATAATGGCTGTAGAACGAGCTACCCTTGTCAAATGCACGTGATATCACGATGTAACTTTAGGTATAACCGAAATAAACATAGATATTCGTAAGCGTTATCTTGTAGACCTGTCTAGTCCAAAGTAACACTCCTTCTCTCGTTTCCAGTTCCTTTTCACGCAAATGAATGACTTATTGTTGATTTAAAAAGCAAACGATATAATAACAACGTAAAGGTCGCGAAGAACGCGCCGCTTCTATACAAAGAACACCCTAATGAGTAATGGGGGGCTTTTGTATGGAAGCGGATTTTGTTTATTTATGGGGGCAATACAGAATTGGGTTCACATTATTTATTATAAGGAGGACTAGCACAGTGACACGTTTTACGCAGCAATATGAGGAGTGGTTGCAAGAGAATCTAGATAATGAGGAAAACCCTAGAAGAAGAGAACTGCTTAATAAGGGACTAGGTCATGGAACTGTAGAGTTTCTAAGATCTGTATGGTTTCCGGCTGTCGGTAATTTAAGCCATTTACTTCCCGAATGGGAGGTTCGTGACTTCAGTAATGGTTATCGATATCTTGACCTAGCCTATATGCCAGCAGGTGCAAAGGGAGGTATTGAGATTCAGGGTTATGGACCTCATGCCAGAGATCTTGACGTAAGGCGATTCAAGGATTTATGCCGAAGACATTGCTTGTTAGCACTAGATGGGTGGATATTTCTTCCGATAGCCTATCCTTCTATTGTAGATGAGCCAAAGCAGTGTCAACAACTGGTTCTCTCATTTATTGGGAAGTTCATCGCATTCGACGTTCCTTCAAACTTATCTTGGTTAGAAGCTGAAACCGTTCGGTTTACACGCCGAATTTTACGCCCAATAACCCCTTTGGAACTCGCTGGGCACCTTAGAGTAAGCGACCGACAGACTAGGCGCATATTGCATAAACTGGTCGATTTGCACATACTAGACATCGCAAGCGGTCAACACCGAGCTCGAACCTACAAACTACAATTGTAATCATCAATCTAAGCCTGGGCGGCATAGTGACGTATTCAGCCATGCATAGTTAGATAGAGAATTTGAAATGACCATTTTGTTGACGGAGTGGTAGTAATCTTTTCAGTTGATAGAATGTCAGTAGCTTCGTACTTGAGTCAGGACGAAAAATATAGCGGACAGAGAATCCACTATTTGTGGAAATCAACTGTGTTTCGTGATCAATGTGGACTGAGAATCCGTTATTTATCATTAATAGCCCTGAATTCATTCGATTCATGAATAATAACGGATCTCCTGTCCGCATAAACACTCAAATGAACAAAATCGAACAAATAGCGGAACGTCAGTCCTCTCGATACCCAATAAACCTAATAGTGTATGTGTTATAAGAACTAAATTAGCAACTGTGCTATTAGGGGATTCAACCTCGATAAGTTATACCCCTACAGTTCCAGTTCACCCATGAGATCCTCTATCCTCATCGCTGCGGGTGATGCGCTCATCCTCCATTTCCGGTTACAATAGTCACTGTATGTAACTCCCAGAGCGCGAAAGTAGCATAACATGGCGGCAGTCAAGCACATGCTTCGTAACAGGGTTTCAAGTCGAACGGATACCTTCGAAGACCTGGGTTACCAACTGCTTTACATAGTCATCGTCAACCATATCCCCCGTAACTAGCAAGCGGTAGAAAATCGGCCCATATATGAGGTCTGTGCATAATCCGATATCCAGGTTCTTCTTCAGCTCACCACGACTAACCCCCTGATCCATAATACCCTGCACCTCCAATCGCCTCGGCTGTATATATCGGGTCCGATAGGCCTCTGCTAATGCAGAATCACCCTGCCCTTCCCCAATAATCTCAAGAAAAATGGAACCCTCTCGTGTGTTCATAAACCGGGCCATATTCGTGGCATGTTCTAGAACATTCTGGAATGCCGAACCTGTATCCGGCACAGGAATTCTTGCAGATGCAGCAGATAGGAATCCATCCATCACCACTGCAGCCTTATTTGGCCACCATTTATATATCGTAGCTTTACTGACCTTGGCAAGATTAGCGATTTTTTCTACCGTAACTGCTCCAAACCCAATTTCCAACAATAAATCATAGGAAGCAGAAAGGATCGTTTTTTGCGTTTCAATATTCCGTGGACGCCCTCTTTTCGCTTGCATATGAATCCCCCTTTCTTATATTTCTGTGCCTGACAATTTATATTCTATACGTTCAGTATACATAAAATAATATATTCACAAAAGCCTATTTACAAAACGATACGTTCAGTATATTATTGAGTCAATTACAAAACTAGACGTTCAGTATTTATAGAAGGATTGATTAAGATGAGAAAAGAACAAGAAAATCAAGAAAAACGTATTTCAAGTTGGATGATGGTGCTGTTAGCAGCCGCGTGCGGACTCATCGTCGCTAATCTTTATTACGCTCAGACTATAGTTGGACCTATCCGCAATGCTATTGGCCTTACTTCTACAACAGCAGGATTAATTGTCACAGTTACTCAAATCGGTTATGTTGTCGGGCTGTTGTTCATTGTGCCTCTAAGCGATATCATTGAGAATCGACGTCTCACGATTTTCATGCTTATCGTTGCAGTTGGCGCACTACTAACTGCCGCATTCGCGCCTAATACGTCGTTATTTTTACTTGCATCTTTATTTATTGGAGTTGGATCTGTAGTAGCTCAAATTCTAGTGCCTTTCGTCTCCTATTTAGCGTCTGAAGATCAGCGTGGTCGCGTGGTCGGTAATGTGATGAGCGGCCTCTTATTAGGAATCATGCTTGCGCGGCCATTGGCAAGCTTTATAACTAGTCTTTGGGGCTGGAGAGCCATATTTATTTTATCTGCCATTGTTATCTCTCTATTAACTGTACTGCTATCGTATGTTCTTCCGAAGGCAAGCCTTCTCCTATAGTAAACTACCGAGAACTAATTATTTCTTTAGGCACTATATTAAGACACACACCTGTATTACGACGTCGCGCACTATATCAAGCGTGTTTATTTGGAGCCTTCAGCCTATTTTGGACTGTTGTTCCTTTACATTTGGCTGATCATTTCGGAATGTCCCAGAGAGGTATTGCCTGGTTTGCATTAGTTGGTGTAGGTGGCGCAATTGCCGCTCCGATTGCCGGAAGATTAGCAGATAAGGGCTGGAGCAAAGTGTTAACGGGGCTAGCCATGATTGTTGCCGCATTATCATTTTTGCTCATCCATCTGTTCCACAGCAATTCAACCCTTGCTCTGATTCTTCTCTTTGTATCTGCATTCACACTTGATATGTCCGTTTCGGGTAATCTTGTCATTAGTCAACGTGCGATTTATTCGATGGGAAATGAAGCTAGAGGACGTCTAAAGGGACTGTTTATGGCTATATTCTTTTTAGGTGGAGCCGTCGGATCGGCCTTGGGCACTTGGTCTTATACCCAGGGGGATTGGAAGCTAACATCTCTCATTGGAACCATCTTGCCGCTTTTAGCTTTGGTTTATTTCTTCACCGAGAAAAGAACAATTAAGACAGATACGGATTCGAGAACGCTAGGACAATAAATTCATTCCATGAGATTAGGCTAAACAACACAAAACCACGTCCTATGGGCGTGGTTGATTTTTTTATTATGGTGGAGCTTAGGGGGACCCTCACCCCTGACCTCAAAGCTTATCTTTTCGAGGTCCCTAGTTTGTGAGAAACCACGATTGTCACTTATGAATGAATATAGCTTACTTCATCACTTCGTAACATAACCGTATTGATCCGCTTGTCTCGTAGTGTTGTGTTCGCAGGAGCTTTAAATCTTTCCTGCTTGTTATGTTCTTTAGATAGCTATTGCCGCTTCCGACAATAACAGGGTGTACGATCATACTAAATTCATCAATTAAGGCTGTATTCAGCAAGCTTTGTACCAGACTGGCACTCGCAGGAATAATTATATCGCCATTAAGCTCTTTTTTTAGCCCTTCCAATTTTGCCTCCACATCGCCGGATAAAAGCGTGATCGTATCTTTGTAATCACCCCACTTTATATCGCAGTCCTGATTGCGAGTTACCACATATTTACTAGTCTTATTCATGGCATCAGCCCAATCTCCCTCTTGGAAAGGCCAGTAGGTGGAAAATCCTTCATATGTAATTCTGCCCATCAAGAGTGCTTCTGCCTGCTGAAACATAACTAGATTATCCGACATCGCATCGATGATACCGGGCATTGCCCAGCTAACCATATTATCTTCATCACCCTGCGGTCCTGTAAAAATACCATCCAATGAGCAACTTACTGACGCTATTATCTTTCCCATTTTATCGCACCCTCACTTTTAATGGAATTCTCAATCTCATATACAACACATATACGTGACTTGTCAGTTAAGACCTATTCAACGGTCCGATTCGTTCGCCAAGCTTGTCGAGTGACTGGTTCGTCCCCATGATTGCATTCTCCAACATCTCGCCCGGCGTCCAGCCATATTCCGTTATCTTGAGTTCCGTCTGCTTGCCTTTTGAGGAGAAATCAATTACAAATTCAACAATGGCGGGAAAATCCGAAGGGAGTCCTACCTCTGCTGGATCGATGTAATTGCCATTTGAGTCACTTAAGTACTGGTTGAACTCAAGCCGTTCCAGTGGCTTGATTACCTTGTAGACACCTGCAGAGTACGACTCCTGACCGCCATGTGATTCAGGTGCTTGCATGCAAAAGAGAAACTTTCCCCCTTCTCGAAAATCGATTTCACAACGTGGAGACGTGTACTCAGCAGGCCCCCACCATTGCATTACTAGTGATGGATTCGTCCAAGCCTTCCACACCAATTCCACCGAAAAATCGAAAACACGTGTGATTACGACAGCTTGCTTATTAAGATTTCGGTTCATCGTCAACCTCCTTATCATGGTTATTGATCATGTTCTCCATCTCATTTTTCAGAACAGCATCCAAAGCATCCAAGCGTCTGTTCCACTTTTGCTTAACGCGATTGGACCATTCATCAAGCTCAAACATGACCATGGGATTCAACCGATAGATACGTTGCTGCGCTTTTTTCTCCACGCTAACTAGATTAGCTCCCAGAAGAATTTTCAGATGCTGAGAGATCGCTTGAGGACTGACCGAGAACTGCTCGTGAATAAAAG
This sequence comes from Paenibacillus sp. Y568, assembly GCF_059445545.1. Taxonomy (NCBI): domain Bacteria; kingdom Bacillati; phylum Bacillota; class Bacilli; order Caryophanales; family Paenibacillaceae; genus Paenibacillus; species Paenibacillus sp. Y568. The sequence continues at coordinate 80,731 of NZ_JCAIUM010000007.1, read as the reverse complement.
ATGCGGGACATTCTTCATTCTCGGCAAGTAATTCAATGATTTTCCTTCGGGTAGGGTCAGCAAGCGCTGAAAAAATATCAACCGGCATTACTTCTAACCTCATTTCTCGACCCAGTATGGGTCTATGACTCGTGATTATTTGAATCTAACTTTATGTTAAATCATTTCGTTTATAAAGTAAATGATTTAGTAAATAATTGATCGATGCGTATTTTTTATTGCCACTTCGTATGTTGGTTGTCATTTTGAGGGTTCACCACACACAAAAACGCTACCCTAGATCCGGATCGCCGCTTAAGACATACATCCCTCTTGACATAGACAACTTAGTTGTCTATTATAAAGTCAACCAAGTTGTCTATTTCAAAACGAATTGGTTATTTAAATGGAGGAGGAGAAAATATGAGCATTACGAAGTCGAGCGCGTCGATTCCTGGTATCGTGCATCACACAACACAGGTCAATGGGACTACAATTCACTATGTGTCCGCAGGTACAGTTGGTTCCCCAATTCTATTGGTCCATGGGTTCCCCGAGACCTGGTGGGCATTCCACAAACTCATTCCTTTACTTGCCCTGAATCATCAGGTATTTGCCGTCGACTTGCGTGGTTTTGGTGATTCAAGCAACGTCGAGGGTACCTATGACAGCACGACATCTGCCGAAGACCTGCACCTTCTCATCGAGCAACTCAGCGTAGGGCCGGTGCACCTCACGGGGCAAGACATCAGTGGAGCCACGGTCTTCAGACTCGCGTCCACGCATCCCGATGATATTCGCAGTTTCACTGCGATCGAGATGGGCCTTCCCGGATTTGGGCTCGAAAGCCTTGGTGATATCACTCGCGGGGGCTCCTGGCATATTGGTGTCCTAGCAGCGTCTGGAATCCCTGAGTTGCTGCTCCACGGTCGTGAACGGCAGTTCCTGCGAGATTGGGCATTTCCGACTATGACCGCCGTTCAGGGCGCAATCACTGACACTGATATTAACGAGCTCGTCCGCACTTACTCCCGCCCCAACGGTTGGCGTGGAGCGATCGGTCTATACCAGTCAATGCTCACTGAAGGAGACAGTATCCGTGCACTCGCCGAAACAAACCCTTTGAACATGCCAGTTATGGCTATCGGTGCTAGCGGCGGTCCGTTTACCACAAGGACCGTGAGCCAAATTGCAGTCGGCAGTATCAAATCTGTACAACTCGAAGGCGTCGGCCACTACGTCGCTCTTGAGGCACCTGAAGTTCTATCGACCGTAATCCTCGACTTCTTGAAGAGCATCGACACTGTTTGAGGTGAGATGATTTGGCAATCTACGGGCTGCGCAATCTCCCTCTGATCGTACTCTTAGGGACGGTTGGAGTTAATGAAAGCAATTAATTAAGGAACTGTCAGGTTTGTAAGCCAGCGTACAATCAATTCAGCCTCTGTATTGATTGTACGCAATGACTTATTCCGCTCCCGGATATGCACATCATCATAAAGGATCAGATGAATGCCTTAGTATGCAAACAGATAATCGGCAATATTTTCTATGGCGAACCTCCACTCCTTTTCTTTCTACCGGTTTCATGTATATATAGTTAGTATTCATTCTTGTTTATTAGATTCTTTGTTCATTAGCATCTACGAGGTTCAGAACTTCGTCGCCCTCCTCTTCCTCTCTTTTCAGTTGCCCCAACAACAACACATTCGTATGGCGATAATCATTAACAATAATTTCCTGTCCCTACGCAAAGATACCTTAGTTCCGCTCATCATTGTTTGCATTCTCCTACTGGGTCAACTACGTTACTCAATTATAAATGCTGGAAAATGCTTACGCTTTGGATTAAAATATATAGAAAATGACTAACGAAGGAAGGAATAATATGTCTCGATCTGGTGCCGATCTCGCGCTCCTTCTCTTAGGCGGCTACCGCACGCTCGTAGACGCTGCCATGATCGCCTTGGCAGATCGCGGGTACGATGATTTCCGTCCAATACACGACTTCGCGATGCGCGCAATCTCCGCAGGCTCCGATAGTGCCTCAGATTTGGGGCGTCGCATGTCTGTCTCGAAGCAAGCTGCATCCAAGACGATCGCAGTTCTCCTCGACCGCGATTATGTATCGCGCGAAGCAGACCCTCATGATGCTCGGCGCAAACGGCTGCAAGTCACCCCGCTAGGCTTTGAAGTCTTGCGACAAGGTGAAGCAATCTTCGATGATTTGCGCAAGAAATGGGAACAGCAGATTGGCCTATCGGAACTCGCAACCTTGGAGGCACAGTTGAAGACGCTTATCGGGGACAGGGCTATTCGCATCGATGCCCCCGGCTGGACCGCGGATGAATACGAGTGAACTCAAGATGCGATAACGTTGTCATCACATTTGAACTAAAAAAGACTCAGAAAGTGTTTATAGGAAGAAGTTTAATTTTAATACATCGGTTATATGAAGAGCATACTGGAACTCATTGATCAAGACCTTAGCTCCTTCAGCTGTCTGAATCGGCGGAAGATAGTCATTAACACGAAAAAAACGCAACCCTTGTGAGGTTGCGTTTTGTTTATTTTATGGAGCCTAGGAGGATCGAACCCCTGACCTCATCGCTGCCAGCGATGCGCTCTCCCAGCTGGGGTATTACACACCCCATATAAATATTTACTAGCGTCTAGCAGGATACAACTTGTAGACGGATTGTCAACAAGTGCGACACTCCATCCATGAAATCTTCATATGCAGTATTTCAGCCGAGACATAGTAAAGGACGATTATTATTAATAAGATATAGCTCACATTCAAGATCCTCTTCAGTCGCTTCGAAGAAATCATACATACCTAAACTCTCGTAGCGTGCTAAGTCTCTAACTTGACTCATATTAAATTAACTTATATAGTTTGATTACAGAACAACATAATGGAGATGAAAAATTGGGTGAGATTCGAAACGCGGAACGTACGCGTAAAAAAATACTTGATGCTGCAAGAGAAGAGTTTTTCTCAAAAGGGTTTTCAGCTACTCGAATAGAATCAATCGCTACAAGAGCAAATGTCAAAAAGCAGTTGTTGTATCATTACTTTAAAGGAAAAGATGATATCTTTGAAGCAGTAATGGATAACTTATATACACAACAGCAGCCAATTACTTTACAAACTCCAACAGACCCTGTTCTCCTAGCCGCACACCGTTTAAGAGTAAATATCGAGTATCGAATGGATTTTCAAAAGTTTACGGCATGGGAAGCGCTTGAAGACCAACCCAAAAATCCTCAAAGAGAAACGATTAGAAAGCAAGTTCTGCAATCCTACGTCGAAGATTTAAAGGCAAAACAAAAAGTTGCACTTGTTCCCGAAGACTTAGACCCTGCCTTGCTGACTTTAGCAATTACCAGTTTAACCACATATCCGCTGGTCTTCGCTGATGCAACAAAAATGATAACCGGGATGTCTCCTACCGACAAACAATTTCAAGAACAATGGATGGCTTTTCTTACACAGATCAGTAAAAAAATATTTCATAAATCAGCCGACTGAATATGAAAGCCATCTAGACTAAAGACCGAGTATTCCCGACACTCGGTCTTTTTTCGATCTTTAATGTACTATAATAAAATACTACTTGACAAGTGGTAAATTAAATTTTATTCTAAATCTAATGACTTTACTTTATTCATGTAAAGTTATAATAATCGATGAGGTGATTCAGAATGGCATTCCAACCTAGCAAAACATTTATTAATCTGCCCGTTAAAGATTTGAAAAAAACGATGGATTTCTTCAGACAAATTGGATTCGAGTTCAACATGCAGTTCACAGACGAAAATGCCACTAGCATGGTTATCAACGACAATACCTATGCTATGATGCTCGTGGAGCCATTTTTTCAATCGTTCACCAAGAAGGAACTTGTCGATGCAACAAAATACACAGAAATGCTCGTCGCCCTAGCGGTTGACAGCCGCGCACAGGTGGATGAAATCGTGAATAAGGCCTTTGCTGCCGGTGGAACTCCGTCGAATGACCCTCAGGATTTTGGTCATATGTACAGTTGGAGCTTCCAGGATATTAATGGTCACATATGGGAAGTCTTCCATATGGAAGATCCAGGAAACCATCAAGCGTAATTCATTTATTATTAAAATGTGCAAATCAAGGGGTGTCCCATAAGTCATATGCATGACTTATGGGACACCCCTTGATTTAAAATTTCTCACTGTTCACTGACTGAACCCGTGGTTCGCGCCTTAACTCTCCACGAGCGATCCGACTCGCTCTGGCTCGTGATCAATCCGGCTCCGATTAGAGCAGGATTACGAAATATGCTTAACGGAATCAATGGTTGCGAAACCATACGTTGAACCTGAATGAAGGCAATAAGCAAGCCGACTGCAACAAGGAAAAGCGTAATTGTTGGAACGAGAATATTCCGTAAGGTTCTGTCAATGAGAAGGTATAGACCATACAACTTAAACCCAAAGTCACGAGAACAGCTCCGGGAACATCCACAGGGATTCGCACCGGTTTGCTTTCCGGTAGGAGCTTTGATAACAAGATGATCACCGTCAACCCAATAGGGACATTAATGAAAAATACCCAACACCAGTTAAGCACCGAGGTTAACAAGCCTCCCAGAATGAGGCCCATCAGAAAACCAACCGCAGAAACCGCACCTAACAATTCCTTCCTAAATATGTACCTACCACCACATTGGGAGAACCCCAATGGAACGCGAGTTTCATAAAGAACAACATGATAGAAGAAGTGGCTAAGCTTAAGCAGGAAACAGATAACCAATATTTGATTTATGGCAGCGGTCACTAGACTCGCTCCTTGATGGAGCACAATAAATATTCCTTGACTGGAATATTCTCTTTAAAGTGTATTGTTATTATAAGTTAAAAAAAAGGAGTTTTGAAAATGAGAAAAGTAAAAGTATCGATGTATGTAACTTTGGATGGCATCATGGATAATCCGGCTTGGACAGCGCCTTATTTTAACGAAGAGGTGGGGAATTTTCAAACCGATTTGTTATTTTCTAGCGACACTTTATTGTTGGGACGAGTGACTTACGAAGGGATGGCAGCAGCTTGGCCAACGATGACGGATGATGTTGGTTTTGCAGACCGAATGAACGGTTATCCAAAGTATGTTGCAAGTACAACATTAGAAGAAGGTCCATGGAATGCAACGATGATCAAAGGTGATATTGTGGAAGAAGTAGCTAAGTTAAAGCAAATGCCCGGTCAGGATATCTTGATCTATGGCAGTGCTGATCTTATCCACACCTTAATGGAGCACGATCTCATCGATGAATATCATTTCATGATCCAACCAGTTGTACATGGGAGCGGAAAGCGTCTTTTCAAAGACGGGAGCTATACAAAAGCTTTAAAGCTTGTTGAAGTTAAAACAACATCTACAGGTGTATCCATCCTTTCCTACCAACCGGAGAAAAGTAACTAATCCATTGCTATAAGAGCGGATGATGAACCATAAATGCTAACGTCATGGGTGCCTTGGCTAAGCCTAACCGCAAGCAGATTGTTGAGCTTTTGCGAAAACGTCCACTCACCGTAGGTGGATTTACAGGCTACTGCCGAATCTTTTCCGGGAGTTGGACAATTGGCTGGAGAGCTACCGCTTCATCTGGGAGGAGCCGTTCGACCGTCTGGATGACTATTTTGCAAAAGCTCCAGCTCGCGTAGCTTTATATTTAACCGAATGAACTAATGCAGATCGTCAGCTCAATAAAACAGCGGCAGTCTAGGACTTTTTTTCTCAGTCCAAGGCTGCCGCTGTTTCTATTTTATGGGTCAGTCTATTACTTTATTTTCTTGTTACAGCAAGAGCAAAAACCCTCTCAAAAAAAATATGGGGGGCATACTGTCACATCTCATCTATTCTTTCAGGACCATCAATATTAGACTCTCCATATGTGTTGAATACGGAAACACAAATAACGAAATAAATGACATCTCTGCCGTTTGTGTTTAAGGTGTTGGTGGAGACTAGCGGGATCGAACCGCTGACCTCTTGCATGCCATGCAAGCGCTCTCCCAGCTGAGCTAAGCCCCCACGATATAACATTTACAATTTCCTATGGTAGTGTAACCAACCATACGTGGACTCCCAGCTGAGCTAAGGCCCCGTATGACTAACAACATTCACTAATTTATCAAATAATGAATGTCGTGTCAATGGTTATTTCCTATTCCCTAGATGTACTCTTGGAGAGGAGATTCTTCAATTCCTTCATAAACATATTAATGTCCTTGAACTGGCGATATACCGAAGCAAACCTTACGTACGCTACTTCGTCAACCCGATATAATTCTTCCATCACTATCTCACCAATCTGCTGACTGTCTACTTCTGTTATAGCCGTATCCCTTAGAGCTTTTTCAACCTCTGAGACGATCATATCGAATTGTTCCACAGACACAGGACGTTTCTCGCATGCTCTAATCAATCCACGCATGACCTTATCACGACTGAATTCTTCACGATTACCATTCTTCTTAATCACAATCAAAGGTGCTTCCTCTACCATTTCAAACGTTGTGAATCTCCGGCTACATTGTTCACATTCACGCCTGCGGCGTATCGATTTATTCTCATTAGCTGGGCGTGAATCCAGTACCTTAGTTCCCGCATAGCTACAATATGGGCATTTCATTATGTTAGCACTTCCCTTTTCACATGAGATTTCTTGAGTAAAATTATCTCCATAAAAATTTCCATATAAATTTAGTTATGAAGATTGCTATTATGACACATAATACTTTTACCAACAGACAGGAGGTGAACGACAATGGCAAACAACAACAGTTCAAATAACTTAGTTGTAACTAAAGCAACAGGTGCCCTAGAACAAATGAAATATGAAATCGCTCAGGAACTTGGAATCAGCATTCCTCAAGATGGATACCAAGGTAACATGACTTCTTACGAGAACGGTTCAATCGGGGGATATATCACTAAACGATTGGTTACTCTTGCAGAACAGCAATTAGCTGGTCAGTTCAGCTAAATTGATTGAATAATGGAGTGTTGGACCGGCGAGAGCTGGACCAGCACTCTTTTTATTCATGACCTTAGAATTCATCGTAAATATCTGTGTACTGATTGTAATAATACACAACGCGCTGAACATAATGTCTAGTTTCGCCGAAAGGAATACTTTTTACCGTGTCATATTGCCCGTCCCAGACCTCTTTGTCGATCCAACTCTTCACTTTGCCAGGTCCAGCATTATAAGCAGCTATCGCAGCGATGTTATTCCCATCGAACTGTTCTAATAACCAAGATACATACCACGTTCCAATACCAATATTCTCATTTGTCTCATGCTTGATATGATACATCGTCACTTCAGGTATTTTCGCCTTCTCCATTGCCCATTTAGCGGTATCCGGCATTAATTGCATAATCCCCAGCGCACCTTTTTTCGATTCCTTACCCGGCTTGAAATTAGTCTCTACTCGGATAATTGAGGCAATAAGAAAAGGATCGACATCGTATTCCTCTGCTTGTGATTGAATCTCTTCTTTGTAATGAATAGGATAAAACCATGACATCCAATTACTATTGAAAAATAACACCACTACGAATGTTAAAAACAGAAGTAAGAGCACTCTTTTCTTACGAAAAAATGTCATAACGACCTCAACTGCAGCCAATATTTATCCAACTGTTGTTCGGTTACAGCCAATGTCTGACTGTTATCAATAACTTGATCTGCTAAAGATCTCTTTACCTCGATATCCATCTGTGACTGAAGCCTCGCCTCTGCTTGTCCATTCGATAATAAATCTCTACTCATCAGACGTTCCTTCTGTATATGACGTGGTGCATAGACTACCCATACTTGTTCGAATATGGATTCAAGTCCTGACTCATACAATAGTGGAATATCTGCCACCACAAGACGTTCAGGATAAGTTGTCTCAAGCTCCAACATTTGTTTTCTAATCTCTTTGCGAATTTCTGGGTGACTGATACTATTTAAAGTTTCAAGGGCTTTTTTATCGCCAAAAACAATACTGCCAAGCTTCTTACGGTCTAACGTACCGTCCTCATGCAATATACCTTGTCCAAAAGACGTAGTAACGGCAGCAAGAACAGGGTTGCCTGGGAGCATAACATCCCGAGCAATAGCATCCGCATCAACAAGCAAAGCTCCCTTCTTGACTAGAAGGGAGGATACTGTACTCTTACCTGTTGCGATACCCCCGGTTAATCCTATATTCATGATTTCACCTCATAACAGCTTCATTATTCCCATTATTATTAACATTAACGCGGGTAGTGCCGTCATATGTCGCGTCCATGATTTTGTAGCAAAACGAAATCCTGCATTCATACCCATAACCAGAAAACTTCCGCTAAATAAAGCGATTACTAATGAAGTTGATAATGGTGAGAACCCCAACAGAGCGGCCCCTAGACCAGCACCAAATGCATCTAAAGATAATGCAATACCTAACCACATAGCCTCATACCCAGAGATGCTTCCCGATTTATCCACATCCGCCGACGAAGGGGTACGCAATATTTGAATAACAAGACCAAACTTACGAATCTCTAAAGAGAATACTTGTCGTTCCATCAGAGGATGGGGTGACTTTTCTATTTTTTTTGCTTTAACAGGTTCCAGTACTTGATCCTTTTCTTTCTGAACAAGCATTTGAATCAATGACCACATTCCCATAACGATCAGAATAATAGCACCAACTACTGAAGCAATAACAGGAGATACAAAATGCGCAAGCAGCACCCCCACCTGCATTGAAATCCCAATGACAACACCCGAAAGTGCTGAAATAATCGCAATGGATAGCAAAGGGATTTTCACTTGCCTTAACCCATATGTAATCCCTACTCCAAAACTATCCAAACTCACAGCAAAAGCCAGCAACGTCAGTGCAAGAATGTGACTGAGCACCCTGTTCCCTCCTATCTGACAGCGGAAATGATCAAGAGTCTAATCAGAAACGATCCGCTTACAGTCGATACGTTCTCCTTATTATATGGAGGGAAAATCAAGGGGTGCACATTCTTTATTCGTTTACGTTATTCATGGGTTGGCATCTTGGACAGTAATGAGTTCCTCTTCCGCCCACAACTGTTTTCTCAACCATCGTACCGCAGTTTAAACAAGGCTTGTTCTGACGGCCATACACAAGAAGCTGTTGTTGGAACATTCCCATTTCACCTTGTCCATTTACATAAGACTTGATAGATGACCCACCTGCTTCAATGGATTCTAACAAAATACTCACAATGGACTTGTGTAACCGTTCAAGTTGTTCATCTTGCAATGAATCTACTGGGGTCTCGGGGTGAATTCCTGCTTTAAATAATGATTCATCCACATAAATATTCCCGATTCCCACGACATATGCCTGATTTAGTAAGACAGGCTTAATCTTTGTTTTCTTACCCATTAGAGTCTTCTTGAATTGTTCGAGCGTAAAAGCCTCATCTAATGGTTCTAAACCTAGCTTGGACAACGGTAGTGACACCATTTCCTCACCTGTAGCAAAAAGATGCATCGTACCAAATTGACGCACATCCTTATAACGTAATTCCGTACCATCCGTGAAATGAAACACGACATGCGTGTGTTTCTCCATCGGTTCTTCACTCGAATAAAGCCCATATCTGCCTTCCATACGCAAATGAGATACGATGACAAGCCCATCTAATAGAATACGTAGAAATTTACCTCTACGTTCTACACCTAGAATGGTATGCCCTTTAAGCAAAAATGCAAATTCCTCTATATCATCAGGGCGCTGTATAATTCGCGCCAAATGGACACTTACATGATCAATGGTTTTATCTTTTACCAATACGTTTAAGGTTCTTCTTATGGTTTCTACTTCCGGTAGTTCCGGCATGATGTACTCACCTCTATCCCATTATAACGGAATTCCATGACCTTGGGGTACTATTTCGCTTCGTACCAATTGCTACCATAACTAACTTCGGCTTTCAATGGGACAATAAGTGGTAGCGCTTTTCCCATAATTTCCGGTACTAGTACCTTCATAATCTCAAGTTCATCTTCTGGGACCTCAAATACCAATTCATCATGAACCTGAAGCAACATTCTACTCTTCAACTTCTTATCTGAAAGTGCTTGATCCATATGGATCATCGCCAACTTAATGATATCTGCAGCCGTACCTTGAATCGGAGTATTCATAGCAGTCCGTTCAGCGAATGATCGAAGATTGAAGTTACTAGCGTTAATCTCAGGAAGGTATCGTCTTCTCTCCAAAAGAGTCGTGACATATCCGTTCTCTTTCGCTTCTTTGACGATATCCACCATATATTGTTGTACACCTTTGAACACGTCGAAGTATTGCTCTATAAATTTCGCAGCTTCTTTCCGTGTAATGTTGAGGTTCTGAGATAGTCCATAATCGCTGATTCCATACACAATACCGAAGTTTACAGCTTTAGCTGCACGACGCATATTCGAATCAACATCATCAGCACTTACACCGAATACATCCATGGCTGTCTTCGTATGAATATCCATATCGTGTGTGAACGCATCTATCAATCCCTGATCTTTGGAGATGTGCGCCAGAACACGTAACTCGACTTGAGAATAATCGGCTGCTAAGATCGTCCAACCCGGCTCTGAAGGAACGAATACTTTACGGATCTTGCGTCCCTCTTCAAGTCGAATAGGGATATTCTGAAGATTCGGGAATTGACTACTCAAGCGACCTGTCGCAGCAATCGTCTGACGATAATACGTATGAACCTTGCCCGTCTTCGGTGATATTTCCTTCAGTAGACCTTCAACATACGTCGATTGAATTTTCGCAATTGTACGATATTGCAGAATAAGCTGGACAATATCATGATATGGAGCCAATTTCTCAAGAACTTCAGCATCTGTAGAAAATCCTGTTTTTGTCTTTTTAACTACAGGTAGTCCTAGCTTCACAAATAGAATTTCCCCTAACTGTTTAGGAGAATTCAGATTGAATTTCGTATCTGCAATACGGTAAATTTCTTCTTCAAGACGATGAATTTGTTCTTCGAATTCCTTACCAAGCTCTTGTAAGTCGCTCGTGTGCACTTCAATCCCCTGCTTCTCCATATCCGCCAATATCCGGGAAAGAGGCATCTCAAGGTCATGGAACAGCGATTTCATTTTCTTCTCTTCTAATTCCGCTTCTTGTATCGGAATAATGCTAAGAACGGTAGCTGCTTTCCTTGCCAAGTGGTTACTGAGTATATCTACTTCAGGCACCTTGTATTTCGCACCTTTGCCAAAGACATCTTCTTCTATCACGATTGAATCTAAACCATATTTAGAAGCTAAGGCACTTACCGTTTGACTAGATTCTGTTGGATCGAGCAGGTATGCTGCAAGCTGCACATCAAAAGAAACTCCAGCAAAAGGAACCCCATGCCAATGCAATGCGAGATCCATCCGGTGTAAGTCGTATCCACGCTTCGGAATAGTAGGATCTTGTAACCAACTCCGAATGGGTGCTGCTTGTTCTGTGTTCAGCAGTTCAAAAGGGATATAGTCATGCCGTTCTTCCGATGAGAACACTACCCCAATAATCTCTGCTCGATGTGGGTTCTCGCCATAAGTCTCTACATGTAAGACTTTGACATCCGTCAAATGTCCAATAAACTCGTCCATATTGTCCTTATCAATCACCGTCACATCGACATTTAGCTCAGGTTTAGCTTCTTGGCCAGCCACTAATCCCCCTTCACCTGAGAAAGATAACCGTTCAAGAAGTGATTTGAACTCGAGTTTAGCTAGCGCGGGTCCTGCTGTTTCCTGAACTAGACCATGGAATATCATTTCATCCAATGATTTATCTAATTGAACTTCACGATAGATCGTCGCTAATTTCTTACTCATGATCGCATCGTCTGCATGCGTCTCAATCTTTTCTTTCATCTTGCCTTTTAACTCATGCGTATTCGCTAATACCTCTTCTACAGAGCCATATTGATGCAAAAGTTTAAGAGCTGTCTTCTCACCTACTCCTGGAATGCCAGGAATATTATCAGAAGTATCGCCCATTAGTCCTTTTAGATCAATAATCTGGTGAGGTTCTAAGCCGTATCTTTCTTGAATCTGCTCAGGTGCATACACTTCGATCTCGGTTACACCTTTACGTGTCAATCCAATCTGAACATGCTCGGAAGCCAATTGGAACATATCCTTATCTCCTGATACGACCAACACTTGACGCCCTGCTTGATCTGCTTCTTTAGCAATCGTTCCAATAATATCATCAGCTTCATATCCACTTAGCTCATATTGGGCAATTCCCAATCCTTGTAATAACTCCTTTAGCAAAGGAAATTGTTCAGATAGCTCACGAGGTGTCTTTTCTCGCCCGCCCTTATATTCCTGATAACCTTCATGTCTGAATGTGATCTTACCCGCATCAAAAGCAACCATCATATGCGTTGGTTTATGATCCTCAATCAATCTCAGAAGCATTGTCGTAAATCCATAAACTGCATTTGTGTGAAGACCTTTTGTATTAGTAAGTGGTGGCATTGCAAAAAACGCTCGGTAAATAATACTATTGCCATCAATTAGAATTAACTTATCCATAAAACACCTTCCTTTTTACAGCATTCTCTTTTCATGATAACATATGACCCCTTCAAATGAGAAAAATGTACTCGAATATACAAAAAAAGCACCAACCATGGTCGGTGCTTAAATATAAACCATTCCAATTATTGATTCAGATCGGGACGTTTGCCTGTAACAAGGTAGACAACACTTTCTCCAATATTTGTCGCATGGTCTGCAATACGCTCAATATAACGTCCAACTAATGTAAGTAACATGACTTGCGAGGATGACTCAGGATTTGATGATAGATAGGAATATAGCTCAGTAATCATTTGTCCGTATAAATGATCGACTTCATCGTCATCCTGTGCCATTTTGTAGGCAAGATCCGTATTCTCATCAAGATATGCTGTGATAGCCTCCGTGATCATGACCTTAACGATTGCTGCCATATTAGGAATGTCAACAAGTGGCTTAATCAACTGTTGTCCTTGAAGACGCATGGTGACTTTGGCCACATCAAGAGCGAGATCGCCCATTCTCTCCAAATCACTAGAGATTTTGAATGCAACAATGATCCGTCTTAAATCCTTGGCAACAGGCTGTTGTGTCACAATGAGCCGTGATCCTATATCCATAATCTGATCTTCCATTGCATTGAGCAGTATATCATCTTTCACGATCTGTTGAGCTTTAACCGTATCCAACGTATGCAGTGCCGTTATCGCACCTTCTAATGCTTCGATAACATGCTCTCCCATACGTAGCAATAGTGACCGCAACTCATCCAAGTCTTGATCTAACCCGATTCTTCGAATCATATGTTCTGTCATCCTCCTATCAATGGTCTTATTTTAGTATCAATCCAATATATCGGTGTTTATCCGATTTATCCGAATCTGCCTGATATATAATCTTCTGTACGTGAATCCTGTGGGTTGGTAAATAATTGATCTGTTTCATCAGCTTCAACGACTTCTCCATTAAGGAAGAATACAGTTCTTCCCGATACACGTGCAGCTTGGTGCATATTATGTGTAACCATTACAATCGTGTAGGTATCTTTTAATTCCTGTACCAACTCTTCAATTTTGAGCGTAGAGATTGGATCCAGTGCAGAAGTTGCTTCATCCATTAACAGAATATCAGGTTGTACTGCTAGTGCGCGTGCAATACACAAACGTTGTTGTTGTCCACCTGATAGACTAAGTGCAGACCGTTTCAAGTAATCCTTTACTTCTTCCCAGAGCGAAGCCTGACGCAGACTCTGTTCTACAAGTTTATCTAATTCTGCTTTATGATTTATTCCATGTAAGCGAGGACCATAAGCAACGTTATCATATATTGATTTGGGAAAAGGGTTCGGTTGCTGAAACACCATACCAACCTGTTTACGAAGTACTTCAACATGCACATCTTCTTCATATATTTCTTTGCCATTAATTTGGATTGAACCAACAATCTTTGTTCCAGGGATCATATCATTCATTCGATTCAATGTACGTAATAGTGTAGATTTACCACAGCCTGACGGACCTATAAAAGATGTAATTGTTTTTTCAGGTATCGTGAGGTCTACATCCTTGAGCGCATGGTAATTTCCATAAAATAGATTCAGTTTCTTAATATGGATAATATCTTCCATTTAATGATCAGGTCTCCTTATCTTTACGTGGTGTTCTTACTAATATTACTATCGTTATGTAAATGCAGTATCCTAAGATTGTAAACGCTATGTAAAATCTATATACGAATCACTCCTGTAAATATGTGACGATTTGTCAAACCAAGACCTGTCGCTTAGCTTGACGAATCGTCAAATAGCTAAAGGAAATACTCATCTAATTACATGGATTGATGAGCATTTCTTTTTTTATTAACCACTAATTTATATCCCACACCTCGAATAGAATCGATATGTACAGAATCGGGATCAAGCTCGAGCTTTTTGCGGAGTGAGCTGACATGTACGTCCACTGTTCTCTGTCCCCCGATATAGTCAAATCCCCATACCTCATTCATTAAGTCATCCCTTGTAAGAACTACCCCAGGTTTACGGGCTAGGTACAGTAAGACTTCGAATTCTTTAGGACGTAAGTTAATGCTCTGGCCACCTAATGTGACTTCATATTTATCAGGGAATATTTCCAATTGACCTAATGAGAGCATAGACGCTGAAGTCTGTGTTGTAATCCTCACTTCTTCTGATTTGCCAGACACACGTCTCATGACAGCACTCACTCTTGCAAGGAGTTCTGAGACACCAAAAGGCTTCGTAATATAGTCATCCGCTCCTGATTTAAGCCCTTGAACGACTTCTTCTTCCCCTGTTCTTGCTGTCAAAATAATAATAGGTGTCACAATACCTTGTGTACGTAATTTATTCAAAATATCAATTCCATTCATACCTGGTAACATCAGATCTAATAGAATTAAATCAAAGGATTCCCGAACAGCTCTTTCATAACCTGAAGTCCCGTGATCCTCCATCGTTACATCATAGCCTTCTTGCGACAAATTATAAGATAATAGTCTGGCCAATGTCGGCTCATCTTCAATAACCAACAATCGTTGCGACATATGGAACCTCCATTCTTTTATCATCTCGAAATAGAGATGCTAGTTCAACATGATTCATCATACCACCATAATGTTAAGGGAGTGTAAACTCGAAACAATCTAATCCATTTATTTCGTAAGAAGAGAGCTATCGATCATCATCTTGTAAAAAAGGTAATTCCACGATAAAGGAACTCCCAATATTAAGCTCACTCTCCACGGATAAACGCCCCTTATGCATATCAACTAAATGCTTAACAATGGATAGTCCCAGACCTGTTCCACCTGAACCCCGTGAACGAGCCTTGTCCACGCGATAGAAACGTTCAAATATTCGTGGCAAATCTTTTTTGGGAATACCTAACCCAGTGTCCATTACTGTAAATTGAACACGATCTTCATCGTTATCCTGCTCTATGTGACAAACAGTCAGCTTGACTCGCCCTCCTTCCTGCGTGTAATTAATTGCATTGGAGAGAAGATTAATAAAAATCTGCCGTAGTTTATCTTCATCTGCTTCAATAAATAATTCGTCAGGAATATCTCTTTCCAAGCTAATTCCCTTTTTATCTGCCATCGTATTCATCGTTTCTATTACCGACGCAAAGAACGAGGATAAATGAACAGGAGAATAATCCATTGGGATACGTTTAGATTCAATCTTAGACAAATCCAGAATGTCACTAATGAGTCTATTCAAGCGTTCGCTCTCATCATATATGATTTGTAGAAATGACCGCACAGTCTTCTTATCAGTCACACCCCCGCCAAGTAGTGTTTCTGCAAATCCTTTAACTGCAGCAATGGGTGTCTTTAACTCATGAGATACATTTGCAACAAATTCACTTCTCATATTCTCCAACCTACGAATCGCTGATATATCCTGAAGTAAGAACAATATTCCCTTGTAGGAACCCTCTTCATCTAACATGGGAACACCATCAATCCGCATCATTCTTTCCTCAGGATAATATAAACTGCGTTCCTCGTGGATTGGAATCCGGAGAGATATCCCTTCTTTAAAGACCTTCGACAATTCGTAATGTTGCTTCATTTCTGTAAATGATCTACCTAAGACATGATCACTCTTCATTTTTAGCATCTCTTCAGCAGCTGGATTAATGACGGCTATATTATCATTCACATCAATCATCAGTATGCCACTGGTCATATTGTCCAATACACTCTGTATTAAATCCTCATTATCCCGAATTCTCTTCACTTGATTCTGCAAACTATCTGCCATTGCATTAATGGCATATCCCAACTGCCCGACTTCATCATGACGCTCTAATTGTACTCGAGCGTCATAATCAATTTGCGAAATTCTCCTAGCTACCTTTATTATCTTCTCTAAGGGTAAAGTTAAACTCGTAGCCATTCGGATACTGATCAGTGCTGCAACAACAAATAGAATGAGTAGCCACACTGCCATAAGTGTCCAAGCATGCTGAAGCCCTTTATCAATAGATTCAAGACTAACGGATAACCGGATATATCCATCAAATGTATTGCCCACTTTGACCGGTGTAGCAACATATAGCATATTTCGTCCAAGGGAACTACTGTATCTTATAACATGTCCAACGCCCTCTTTTGCCGCCGCTGCAATCTCTTCTCGATTGATGTGGTTATCCATCAGCAGTGGATCTCTCTCTGAATCTCCAATGACAGTCCCGTCGCGCTCAATAAAAGTGACACGAGAGTCAATTAACTTTCCGATTTCTTGGGCTTCTTTTGTATAATACTGATTAACTTCCTTATTCTCCGTTAAGGGAAAATCAAGAGTTTTACTTAATAGTTTTATTTCCCGGGTCATATTCTCCTCAAGCACAATAATGTGAGAATTCTTAAATACTTTAGCCATAGTCAGTCCAGCGCCGACCATCGTCAATCCAATCATGATCATTAAAATAAGGGTTAATCTAGTACGATATGACTTCATATTTCTAATTCTCCCATGAGTTTAATATATTATGTATTTAGCTAGTCGAATAACCACCACGAGTATAACAGAAGTAATCCATCTAATCTATCTATGTAGAATTACAAAAGAATAAAAGACCCATACCTCAATTTAAATATCAGGTACGGGTCTTACTGTTCGTTATTAACCGTTCACAATTTCTCCGCCATTAACATGGATAACTTGTCCACTAACATATGATGAATCATCCGATGCAAGGTAGACATAGGCTGGGGACAGTTCTTCCGGCTGACCGGGACGCTTCATTGGTTGTGTCCCCCCGAACTCACTTACTTTCTTTGCATCAAAAGTGGATGGTATAAGTGGCGTCCAGATTGGCCCTGGCGCTACTGCATTCACTCGGATTCCCTTTTCGATGACATTCATTGACAGTGAACGTGTAAAACTTACAATGGCTCCTTTTGTCGAAGAGTAATCAATGAGGGTAGCATTACCTTTGTATGCCGTAATGGAAGCCGTATTAATGATTTTACTACCACTCTTCAGATGCGGCATAACTGCTTTGGTCATATAAAACATACTGAATATATTCGTTCGGAACGTACGCTCCAATTGTTCACTCGTAATATCTTCAATTTTCTGTTGGGGATGCTGTTCAGCCGCGTTATTCACAAGAATGTCCACTTTCCCGAACTGATCAATCGTTTGCTTCACCGACGTTTTGCAGAATTCTTCATCTCCAATATCTCCGGGAACTAATAGGCATTTACGCCCTTCTTGTTCTATTTGTCGTTGGGTTTCCTTTGCATCATCATGTTCATTCAAATAGAAAATAGCCAAATCTGCTCCTTCTTTAGCAAAAGCAACAGCTGTCGCTCTTCCAATCCCACTATCTCCGCCGGTGATGATTGCAACTTTGTCTTGTAATTTCCCTGCAGCCTTGTACGTTGGTGACTCAAATACAGGTAGCGGATTCATCTTACTTTCGACACCTGGCTGTTGATCCTGATGTTGTGGTGGTAAGGTTTTGTTAGGTTGTTGGTTTGACATATGATTCATTCTCCCTTCTAAACTATCTTATTAGGATGGCATAAATCGTTATTAACTATTCTTTTTTGCCAATTTATTACCACAATATCTAACGTAATAATCAGTAAATATATATTAACTTCATTTTCGTATTCAATGCTAGATAAAGAACGAAAAAGACAGCAGCACAAGGAATCCTCGTAACTGCTGTCTTTTATAATCATTTCGTTATGACCAAGTAAATCTCCAATGTACATCCATTGAATCTACTTCAGTCTTACTCTCTTATAAAGCACTAAATGATGTCCGTATATACCATGAAGAATACCATTACTAGCAAACAAACCGCCAATAGTGCACTCATTGTACGTAACTTTCCAAGATGTGCTGAAATATCTTTCTTTTCCTTGATGTTGGCAATTGCAAGCTTCAAAGGTTTGCTCATCATTCCACTAATTGCGAATAAAGCGACTAATAGTACAACAACTACTGTCATCCATACTGCTGAATAGTCTCCCTTAGTCATAAGATATCCGCCTGTTAGAAACTGAACTAACAAACCGATTTGAGCAAACACATTGAAACTACGAATAGATGCAGCGCTTCCTTCTTGTGCAGGCAAGGATAACGATGACATTTTACTAACGATAAACGGCAATAACAGGTAGAACCCCACGGATAATGCTCCTAAAATATGTACAAAACTCATAATCATCCACATTGAAAATATCCTCCTAAAAACTATTTTTTTGTGATAAATATCACACTAATTATACCTCAGCTATAAATGAAAAGAAAGAAGCCCCTTTGCTTTTGACAGACAAAGAGGCTTCTCTCTTCATAATTTTGACACTTTTACAATTCCTTATACATCAGTATGAAATATTCTATCCTAGACACTTACCACGGATGTGACATTTCGAACGGAAACAGCTGACTTATCTAGCGCTGATTTCTCATCAGCAGTCAACTCTAGTTCAAATATCTTCTCTATCCCATCGCCACCAAGAATCGTAGGAACGCCCAAAAATAGGTTATCGTATCCATACTCACCTTCAAGTAGAGCAATAACTGGAATAATTCGCTTCTTATCTTTTAGAATTGCTTCGGTCATTTGTACTAAAGATGCTGCTGGAGCGTAATAAGCGCTACCGTTACCCAGTAGGTTTACAATTTCACCGCCACCAACCCGTGTGCGTTGGACAATCTCTTGAATGCGTTCAGCGCTGATCAAGGTATCAATAGGTATTCCCCCAACGCTTGAATAACGAACTAGAGGAACCATATCATCACCATGTCCACCTAATACAAACCCACGAACATCTTCAACGGATACATTTAACTCTTGTGCAATAAAAGTACAGTAGCGAGCTGTATCCAGGACGCCCGATTGTCCAATGACACGGTTCTTTGGAAATCCAAGCGTGTTATACGCCACATATGTCATAGCATCCACAGGATTACTTAGAATAATGACGATAGAGTTTGGAGCATACTTCTTAACGTTCTCACATACCGACTTCACAATCCCTGCATTTGTATTCACAAGGTCATCACGGCTCATTCCAGGCTTGCGGGCAATACCTGCTGTAATAATTACAACATCGGAGTCAGCAGCATCTTCATAGTTAGACGTACCGATAATTTGGCTATCAAATCCTTGGACAGGACTAGCTTCCATCATATCAAGTGCCTTACCTTTAGTTGGATTCTCTAACTGAGGAATATCAATCAATACGACATCCCCAAGCTCCTTTTGTGCTAACATAAATGCAGTTGTGGCACCAGTAAAACCGGCTCCAACAACCGATATTTTATTTCGCTTTAAGCCCATAATCGAATGATCCTCCTTACTGATTACATATTTTTAATGACTTGATCTGCGAACTCTGAACATTTAACTTCTGTAGCTCCATCCATTTGACGAGCGAAATCGTAAGTTACAATTTTTTCGTTAATCGATGTTTCCATACCTTTATAAATAAGGTCCGCTGCTTCTTTCCATCCCAAATGCTCTAGTAACATAACACCAGATAGAATAACAGAACCTGGATTCACAAGATCTTTATCTGCATATTTCGGAGCTGTACCATGTGTAGCTTCAAAAATAGCGTGTCCTGTCACATAGTTAATATTAGCTCCTGGAGCTATACCAATCCCACCAATCTGTGCTGCTAGAGCATCAGATAAATAGTCTCCGTTAAGGTTAAGTGTAGCAATAACGTCGAAGTCTGTTGGACGAGTTAGAACCTGTTGCAACGCGATATCCGCTATAGCATCTTTAATAATAATCTTGCCAGCTGCTTCGGCTTCCTTCTGTGCTGCGTTCGCTGCGTCTTCTCCCTCTTTTTCTTTAATAACATCGTATTGAGCCCATGTGAATACTTTATCTCCGAACTCTTGTTCAGCGACTTCATATCCCCAGTTCTTAAATGCACCTTCTGTAAATTTCATGATGTTACCTTTGTGTACTAAAGTTACACTCTTACGACCATGCTCGATTGCATATTCCACCGCAGCGCGAACAAGTCGCTTAGATCCTTCTTCGGATACGGGTTTGATACCGATTCCTGAAGTTTCTGGGAAGCGAATCTTGTTAACGCCCATTTCCTCTTTAAGGAATGTGATCAATTTCTTAACTGCCTCAGAACCCTCTTGATACTCAATTCCTGCGTAGATATCTTCTGTGTTCTCACGGAAAATGACCATATCTACTAATTCAGGACGTTTCACTGGAGAAGGTACACCTTTGAAATAACGAACGGGACGTAAACATACATATAGATCTAATTCTTGACGTAATGCCACGTTCAAAGAACGAATTCCTCCACCAATTGGTGTAGTCAAAGGCCCTTTAATAGCTACGATATATTCACGGATCGCTTCTAGCGTATCGTTCGGTAACCACTCACCATATTCATTAAAAGCTTTTTCCCCTGCAAATACTTCATACCAAGCAATTTTCTTAGATCCACCGTAAGCTTTATCTACCGCTGCATCAAGTACGCGTTTGGAAGCCTTCCAGATATCTCGTCCAGTTCCATCCCCTTCAATGAACGGAATGATTGGGAAATTGGGAACGTTTAGTACGCCATCTTGAATCTCGATCTTGTCACCTTCGGTTGGTAATTCGTACTTTTCTAATTTGAACATGTATTTTAGTCCTCCTAAAAGTTTTTTTGTAGCATCGCATCTGAGAGTAATCATCGTAAAAAAACTTGCTTCGTAAGCATAATGTTTTTTTTAGCGGTACATTCTTGAGTTTACTTCGTAAAAAAATCACTCCGAAAGCATACACTTAGTTTTTTTTGTAGCATCGCTTCGTAAGCATAATCCTTTTTTAGTGTTACACTCTTGAGTATACCGTAAAAAATCACTTTGGAAGTAGAACTCTCAATTTCTCAATGGACTACTTCCAAAAATGAAGTTTAGCGCATTGCAATAGATGTATATTTCTGATCATGCAATCCGACGTATTCTGCACGTGGACGAATGATTCGATTGTCTACCAATTGTTCAAGAATATGTGCTGTCCATCCGGATACACGACTAATAGCAAAGATCGGTGTAAACAATTCACGTTCTATACCAAGCTGTGTATATACAGAAGCGGAATAGAAATCAACGTTAGGTTTTAGACCCTTTTGCCCAGTAACCATTTCTTCTATCTTAACAGACATTTCATAGAGCTCAGACTTACTGTTTTCACTAAGTTCACGTGACATCGTCTGTAGATATTTCGCCCGTGGATCTCCATTCTTGTAAACCCGGTGACCGAATCCCATAATAATTTCACGTTTATTCAACTTATCTTGGATATAACCCTCAACTTGATCTATCGAGCCAATTTCCTCTAACATTTTCATTACAGCTTCATTTGCTCCACCATGTAAAGGTCCTTTTAGAGCTCCAATCGCAGAAGTAACTCCCGAATATATATCAGAAAGCGTCGCTACCGTTACTCGACCTGCAAACGTGGATGCGTTTAACTCGTGATCAGCATGAAGTACAAGAGCTTGATCTAGAGCTTTTATAGAAGTCTCATCCGGTTGTTCGCCTCTTAGCATAAATAGAAAGTTTTCTGCAATCGATAGTCCTTTTTGTGGAGGGATCGGTTCTTGCCCATTACGAATACGCGAAAGTGCAGCTACGATCGTAGGTAATTGTGCCTGTAATTTAACTGCTTTCTTCTCATTCGCGGTGCGACTCATATCATCCGCGGCTTCATCATACAAAGCAAGGCCAGATATGGCAGTACGAAGCGCAGCCATCGTATTCGTATCTTTAGGATACAACTTCATCTGTTCAACCAATTCATTGGGGATCGGTGCATAAGTATCGAAATCTTGCTTCAGGTCATGTAATTCTTGAGCTGTAGGTAACTTACCGAACCACAACAAATAGGCAACTTCTTCAAAATTAGCATGTTGTGCCAATTCATTGATATCATATCCGCGATATGTAAGTACACCATCCACGATTGAACTAATGGATGAAGTCGCAGCTACGACACCTTCTAATCCTTTGGTTGCTGTCATCGTACATCTCTCCTTTTTTTTGA
Source organism: Paenibacillus sp. Y568 (assembly GCF_059445545.1). Lineage (NCBI taxonomy): Bacteria > Bacillati > Bacillota > Bacilli > Caryophanales > Paenibacillaceae > Paenibacillus > Paenibacillus sp. Y568. The sequence goes on along the minus strand of NZ_JCAIUM010000007.1, from coordinate 58,095 downwards.
TAACGTATTTTTAAGAGGGCTATCAGCAAGAATGAAAACATTTACATTTTTAAATATTCAAAATATAACATCCAGATTAAACCTTCTAATATCATAATGGATTTTGTCTGATATGTGAACAATTTGAACGCCATTTAACGCATCAAATTGTTTTATCGGTTCCATAAAGAAATTTTTGGAAGCCTTTTCAATTCATCAAATATAAAAGGCGAACCTCACAGAATTCGCCTCATCGGTGTCAATCATCGTCTATACACGGTCATATTGCCGTTTTTCATTTTTTTCTTCAACCATTTCAGAATAAACAGACGATAAATAGGTCGGCTCAATGGAAAGATCATCGTGAATCCAATGGCATCTGTAAAAAATCCTGGCAAGACTAGTAATAATCCCCCGACAAAAATACTGATACCATCTACTAGGGTTCTACCAGGAATCTGCCCCGTCTTCATTTGTGAACGCGCGTCTTCGAGCACTTTTCGACCTTCAAATCGCATCATAACGAGACCGATTGCCGAAGTGAATAGCGTTAGTAGAAACGTATTCATTCCTCCGAATTTTCCGATTACAAAATCAAATACGTATATCTCAATCATTGCGATAATGATGATTAATCCCATAATCCACTTCCACATATCTAATCTCCTCCCCTAAAGATGTTTACATGTCTAAATCATAATCTACTCACGTGCAATTATCCAGTTTCGTTATAAGGGCGCTCTGCATTAACAATTAGAGTAGAAAAAATAACGACCTATTTAAAATAGGCCGTTATGATATCTTATATTCAATTTGATCGTTTCAGATCAATTATTTATTAATTACGCTCACTTTTATAAGGTTAGTAGAACCTGAACGTCCCAAAGGTACACCTGCTGTAATCACAACAAGATCTCCTTCACTAACAAGTCCTGAATCAACTCCACCTTGGATAGCATAATCAAACATTTCATCTGTTGTAGAAGCTTGTTTGCCCTTCACAGGAGTTACTCCCCATGTAAGAGTTAGACGACGCATTGTACGATCTTCAGTCGTTACAGCGACAATAGGAGCTTCTGGACGGTATTTAGAAACAACACGAGCCGTGTGACCTGATTCAGTTGAAGAAATGATTGCTTTTGCATTCAAATCTAATGCTGAAATCGTAACTGCTTGGCTGATAGCTTCAGTAACGCTTGTTTCTTGAATTGTGCTTTGTTTCAAGAAAAGTTCACGATAATTAAGAGCAGATTCTGCCTTCTCAGCGATACGGGACATCGTTAATACAGACTCAACAGGATATTTCCCTGCTGCTGTTTCACCAGATAACATGATAGCATCTGTACCATCAAAAATGGCATTTGCTACGTCACTTGCTTCAGCGCGAGTTGGACGTGGGTTACGTTGCATAGAATCAAGCATTTGTGTAGCTGTGATTACCGGTTTACCTGCACAGTTTGCTTTTTCAATCATCATTTTTTGTACCAATGGTACGTCTTCTGCTGGAATTTCTGTACCTAGATCTCCACGTGCAACCATTAATCCATCAGAAACCTCAAGAATTTCATCAAGGTTGTCGACACCTTCTTGGTTTTCAATTTTGGAGATGATGTTGATGTGTCCTGCATTATGACGTTCTAGCAATTCACGAATTTCAAGCACATCACTCGCTTTACGAACGAATGAAGCAGCAATAAAGTCGATGTCTTGTCCGATACCAAAAATGATATCGTTTGCGTCTTTTTCAGTGATCCCTGGTAGAGAAATGCGAACGCCTGGTACGTTAACACCTTTTTTACTCTTAATCGTACCACCATTAACAATAAGACACTTAATTTCTGTTCCTTGAACTTCTACAACTGTCAAACCAATCAAACCATCATCGATAAGTATAGTTGAACCTACTTGTACATCTTTTGGAAGATTAGAATAAGTAATGGAAATACGATTCTTATCTCCAAGAATTTCTTCCGTAGTCAATGTAAGGTATTCGTCTTGAACAAGTTCAATTGGTTCAACTGCAAGCTTACCTGTACGAATTTCAGGACCTTTAGTATCTAAAAGGATGGCAACTGTCTTTCCTAATTCCTTACAAGCTTGACGAATGACATTAATACGGTTGCCATGTTCATCAAAGTCACCGTGGGAAAAGTTTAGACGTGCTACATTCATGCCAGCCATGATCAATTTTTTAGTATTTTCAAGTGATTCACTTGCTGGACCGATCGTACATACAATTTTAGTTTTGCGCATTATAGTGTTCCTCCGTTTTTTAAAGATCTCTCTTTATCATCTTTTCAACAATTAAATCTACTACATGTGGAACGATTTGTATAGGACCTTTATCATATTAATTATTACCCATAAATTGGGTGTCACCTGTGTCCGTAGCCAAAGAACGTTCAAATGTAAATTGACCTAACTTTCTAAACTTCAAATATCGATCTTCTTTTAATGCATTACTATCCATCGCAGACAGCTCTTTTAATTGACTGCATAGACTGTCTTTAATATGGCTTGCCGTTAGCTCATAATCACGCTGTGCTCCACCCCGTGGTTCGGGAATAATCTCCTCAATCACTTCAAATTGAAGTAGATCTTGAGCCGTAATTTTCATAGCTTCTGCCGCTTGATCAGCCTTTGTTGCATCTTTCCACAGAATCGATGCTGCACCATTCGGAGAAATAACAGAATAAATGGCATGTTCTAACATTAGGACACGATTACCCAATGCTAAACCGAGTGCTCCGCCACTTCCTCCTTCACCGATAATGACACAAACAACAGGAACACCCAGAACAGACATATCCCGTAGATTTCGGGCAATCGCTTCTGATTGTCCTCTTTCTTCTGCAGTATTACCAGGATATGCTCCTTTAGTATCAATAAACGTAATAATCGGGCGATTAAATTTCTCTGCCTGTTTCATAAGTCTGAGTGCTTTTCTAAAGCCCTCTGGGTGTGGACTCCCAAAAAAACGTGCAATATTATCTTTCGTATCCTTGCCCCTTTGCTGCCCAATGACAGTCACGGGTACGCCATTTAACTTAGCAATTCCACCAACTACAGCAAGATCATCACCAAATAAACGGTCACCATGAAGTTCAATAAAATCATTGAATATAAGTTGAATTAAGTCTAATGATGTTGGCCGTTGTTGATGTCTTGCAAGATGCATTTTTTGAGGTGCAGAAATATTAGAATAGATATCCTCTTCCAATTTACTATAGCGTTCCTCAAGTTTAGAAATTTCATCAGTGAAATCGATGCCTTTTTCCTGACCAAACACCTTCAGTTCATCAATCTTTTTACGCATCTCAACAAGAGGTAATTCAAAAGGCAATTCCGCCGCCATTTAAAATTCCCCCTTCATCGTATGAATTCCTATGAGCTTAGCAAGCATTCCGCGCATTTCTTTGCGATGTGTCACTAGGTCCAATTGTCCATGTGCCATATTATATTCAGCCGTTTGAAAATCATCCGGAAGTTTCTGACGAATAGTCTGTTCGATAACAATTCGGCCGGCAAACCCAAATACGGCTCCAGGTTCGGCAATATTAATATCACCTAGTGTTGCAAAGCTTGCGGAAACGCCACCCATTGTAGGATCAGTAATGACAGAGATATAAAGTCCGCCCTGTTCATTAAAACGTGCAAGAGCCGCGCTTGTCTTGGCCATCTGCATGAGACTAAGAATACCTTCCTGCATTCTAGCACCACCTGAAGTCGAGAAGATGATCAGAGGCAATTGCCGTTCCATGGCAGTCTCAATAGCTCTGGTTATTTTCTCCCCAACAACAGATCCCATACTTCCACTGAAGAAATTAAAGCTCATGACAGCTACGACAACGGGTTGTCCACAAAGAGTACCTTGTCCAGTAACAACCGCTTCACGTAATTCAGATTTCATTGTCTGCTCTTCTAGCTTGGTAGCGTATCCGGGAAATTGAAGAGGATCTACTGATATCATATCCCCATCGAATTCTTCAAATCCTTCTTCATCCAAAGTCATTTGGATGCGCTCTAAAGCATTCAAACGCATATGATATCCACAAGAAACACATACCTTTAAGTTCTTTTCCAGTTCCTTACTATACAGAATGTTGCCACATTTGGCACATTTACTCATAAGTCCTTCTGGAACTTCCCGTCTTGGGCGCTCACCTTCTGGATTGTTGTCCCGTCCCAAACGATCTGAAGGAATGGTCGCGTATTTTCTTTTTTTCTGAAATAAGTCTTTAAACACAACTACACCTCTCCAGCCGTTAATTTGTTGGCCGATCTAACCACAAACTTCTATTATACACTATATACTATTTTATTTTAATAAAAAATTATGGATGTAAAATAGTATTCAATACTTCTTGGACTTCTTCTAATTCCCCTGAAGGAACCTGAATTTCAAACTGTTGCTTGGACAAATTGACAGGACGGCTTCGAACCAAAAAACCTTCTTCTGTTAATTTGGTCTGAATCATGTCCGCGACCTTGGCGGTAGGTGCGATATAAATGACCGTCCACACTTTCGAAAAAGCCCCCTACTCTCAAGTTCTGAGCTCATATAATGAACCCATGATACCATAATTATCTTTTTGATCGCAACAAATACTATTGGATATAATTAGCTATGGCAGTTCTGGGTCTATCGCAATGGAGTAGTTTTTTGCGCCTTCATACCGATGGGCAATTCTCGCCGATGCAGCCGCAGCTAGGCCAGCAACTAGATCATCTAGAAACACATGAATAGCATTTTTATTGTTATTTAATGTTGCGATAATACCTGTTTTTTCTTTATCTAAATATCCAAAACTAGTTAAACCAATCATCCCATAGACGCTAGTTATTCCAAGTGCCATCGTTTCATCTACACCATAAAGTGGTTCATCGGCTTCCATGATCGATTGTAATGGTTGTGGAAGTAATTTTTGTTCAGCTAACTCATCAAGAGCAATACCTGTATACAAAGAATATTGAACTTCTCTCTTACTTAGCACAGCTTTTACACTATTCACACACTCATCCATCTTTAGTTGAGGATGATAAGGTAATTGTAACCCATACACAATTTCCGCAATATCAGCGATATAAACGCCACGACGTTCAAGTATAGATTTAACAATTTCAAATGACATCATAATTCCTCCCGCATACCTTTTACCTATCTACGATAAGGAAAGAGTAATCCTAATTCCTAACCGTTAAGGTCACTTTTATGGTGCTTCTATGTGTATGCAGGAGGCGTATGAAACGTTCTTCATTTACGCTACTTATTTAATTTTAACTGTTCCCGTACCTAACATTTGTTCCATTTCCTCAAACAGTTCTGGTGAAGGCTTAATTCGATATTGATCACTTAATGCAAGCAGTTTTTGACTTTGTTCATAGAATAATACAGTAGCTACAGACCCCTGATGCCGCTGGAGCAATTCCTTTAAACGAATTAATAGCTCAGCCTTTTCCGCCTGAGGGCTAATTTTAACAAATACACGCTGTTCAACTACACTTTTGGCATGATTCTTGCGAACTTCCGTTGAATTCGTTGATGGAATTGCTTTCGTTGTTTTTCCTAATGTTTGCTCATATCTTGTTTGAGCCGTGTTGTTTCGTTTCACAAGCTGTTCTAGCCCAACGTTATCTAACGGGATAACTTCCTCTGCAAGGAGCTTAAAACCCTCATCCTGTTGTTGCACCTTGGCCCTTAGTGCAAGTAACGCACCTTTCTCAATATGCTTGGAACTACGTTTCCACACCTCAGGGAATAGAACAACTTCACAGCGCTCTATTTGGTCTTCACAATCCATGAAAGCCATTGCTTTACCTTGCTTCGTCATAATCGTTTTGATGGAAACAACCATACCTACAACAACGGAGCGTGTATCATCAGGTAGCTCACTAAGATCCATTAACCGATCAACGCCTGTCGTCTGATTCAGCAATTCCTCATAGCCGTCAAGAGGATGTCCGGATAAATATAATCCAAGTAATTCTCGCTCTAATTCTAGTTGTTGCCCCACGGTATATGGCACGATATCCGGATAAGCAATATCCCAATTCGCACTTTCTACGAAATCAAACATCTGGATCTGTAGATCATCACGCTCCTTGCGCCATTTCAACGCAGCATCCACCGTTTCGTCTAACATAGCTAGCAATTGAGCACGATGTCCAGGTAATGAATCGAAGGCTCCCGCTTGAATAAGGGATTCAATGACTCTTTTATTACACAGTCTCAAATCTATACGTCTACAGAAATCAAGAAGACTCTCAAAGGGCTTTTCTTGTCTAATAAGTAACATATTCTCTACAGCTTGCGTCCCCACATTCTTCACTGCGCCTAATCCGAACCGGATATGACCAGCATGTGGTTGTCCTTCAGCAATCTCATCTTCTGTCGAGTTAGGTACAGGTGTAAACAGCACGCCGCTCACGTTCACATCAGGTGATAATACCCCAATATTCATTCGACGACATTCTAATACATATTCTGCGACCTTTCGATGATTCCCCATAACAGCAGTCAACATCGAAGCCATAAACTGAACGGGAAAATGTGCCTTTAAATAAGCCGTTTGGAATGCAAGTACACCATATGCTGTAGCATGCGCTCGTGGGAACCCATAGTCAGCGAATCGCACGATCATATCATAGACACGATTAGCTTCTTCCTCTGTATATCCTTGCTTAAAGCTTCCATCCACGAAATGACTTCTTTCGCGGTCTAATACTTCTCGCTTCTTCTTCGAAACTGCACGACGTAGTAAGTCCGCTTCACCTAGTGAGAATCCAGCCATCACGGAAGCAATTTTCATAATTTGCTCTTGATAGACAATGATGCCATACGTATCTTTCAAGATTGGTTGCAGATCTTCATGGGGATATTCAACCTGTAATAATCCGTGCTTAGCTTGAATGTACTTAGGGATAAACTCCATCGGACCTGGGCGATACAGTGCAAGTACTGAGATAATGTCTTCGAACTCTGAAGGCTTCAAATCCTTCAACACACGTCTCACGCCTGCTGATTCCATTTGAAACACACCCGTTGTATCGCCATGTCCTAGCATGTCATACGTCTGTTTATCATCATCGTGTATTTGATCAAAATCAGGCATATGCCCGGTCATTTCTTCAATCCATTTCATGGAACGCTCTATAATTGAGAGAGTTCTGAGCCCAAGAAAGTCCATCTTCAGCAAACCGATGCTCTCCAGATGTTCCATTGAATACTGTGTGAGTGCCGTCTTCTCGCTACCTTCCTGCAAAGGTACAGCATCTGTCAAAGCATCACGTGAGATCACAACACCTGCCGCATGTGTCGATGAATGCCGCGGCATTCCCTCAACCTTCATCGCCATATCCAACATTTCTCGGATCTTCCCACCAGCATCATACAACTTCTTCAGTTCTTCACTTATTTCCATAGCTCGGTCAATATGAATACCTAGTTGGTTAGGAATAAGCTTTGCGGCTTTATCCACATCACCAAAGGGAATATTCAGTGCTCGTCCTACATCCCTCACTGCAGCTCGAGCTGCCATCGTACCAAATGTAATGATCTGGGCAACATGCTCTCGCCCATATTTATCTACCACATATTCAATCACTTCATCTCGTCGCTCATCGCTGAAGTCGATATCAATATCTGGCATGGTGACCCGCTCCGGATTCAAGAATCGCTCAAAGAGCAAATGGTACTTCATTGGGTCCACATTCGTTATTTGCAATACGTAGGCAACGATACTTCCTGCTGAAGATCCACGACCGGGCCCTGTTGCAATTCCTTGTCTATGAGAGAATGCAATAAAGTCCCACACGATTAGGAAATAATCTGCAAACCCCATACTTCCAATAACTCCAAGTTCATAAGAAAGCCGTTCTTCTAGCTCTCTTCTCGCATCTTCATCATGCCAACGATCTGTCTTCTCATACCTCTTTATCAACCCTTCCGAACATAACGCATGTAAATATTGCTCAGAGGTCATCCCTTCAGGCAAAGGACTATACTGCGGCAGTATAGAGCGATCAAACTCAAGCTCTAACTGACACTTGTCAGCAATGATAACCGTGTTGAGGAGCGCCTCTCGAACATGAGGAAATAAGCGAGCCATTTCCTCCTCACTTTTGAAGTATAACTGGTCTGTCGGGATACGAAGTCTTTGCTCGTCATCTACAGTCTTTCCTGTTCCGATGCAGATGAGCACATCCTGTACCTCGGCATCCTCTTGTTGAAGATAGTGGACATCGTTTGTTGCCACCAAAGGAATGCCCGTCTCTTCGCTTAGTTGAATCAACTGAGGATTAACCCTCTTTTGCTCCGATATTCCATGGTCCTGTAACTCTAAATAGAAATCCTCACCAAATATATCTTGAAACCGTAGAGCGGCCTTTCGAGCTTCTTCATATCGTCCATGCAATAAGTGTTGTGGAACTTCTCCACCCAGACACGCACTTAGACAAATGATGCCTTCATGGTGTGTTCGAAGTGATTCTAAATCTATTCTTGGTTTATAGTGAAAGCCTTCTAAGTGTCCAATGGAACACAGCTTCATTAGATTTCGGTACCCTACTTCATTCTTAGCAAGCAGAATTAAATGATAGATTGGCTGATCCTTTCGGCTGCCTCTCTCTTTACGTGACCCTGACGTGAAGTACGCTTCACAGCCAATGATCGGCTTAATGCCTTTACTTTTACATGCCTTATAGAACGGAACTGCACCGTACATAACCCCATGGTCTGTTAAAGCTAACGAATTCATTCCTAAATCCGATGCCTGTTGCACGAGATCCGTTATACGTGCAGCGCCGTCTAGGAGGCTAAATTCACTATGAACATGTAGATGCACAAATGAAGCCATGTCCGCCCTCCCCTTCACTGCAAGTTCTTTTTTATAAGTTCTTTCTCTTATTTTATCATAATACCTTAGGGAACGCCCATAGAATGGATTATAACAAGGAATAACACGCTGATAGGTACAGAAGAATAGGACAAGTTCATTTCATTGGTTATGAAAGGGGAAAAATTCATGAGTACTTTTTTATCAAAAGCCATTCTAGATTTCTTTATTGCCTTCGGCATTGTACTCGGAGGAGCGATGGTGGGTGGCATAGGAGCCGTCATTTCTTTGCAACCACCCACACAAACCATGCTTGATATAGCAGACCGCATTAAAATATGGGCACTTGCTGCAGCTGTAGGGGGAACCATTGATCCCATGCGGGTCATAGAAAGTAACTTCTTTATAGGTAATCTATCTCCGGCAATCAAACAAATTCTCTTTCTCGTGTTTGCTTTCATGGGTGCCCATGCCGGTAGTGAATTAGTCAAATGGGTCTGCAATGGTAGGAGATAACGATGAGAATCCCCTCCAGCGCGCATATCCTCGCCTTCTCAAAAGCGACCTCTCTCATTGTCCTTGGCATGGTTCTTGGTAGTATTGTATACAACGCTATATTTCATGCTAGTTACGAACAACTGTGGCAAGAAAATAAAGATCTACAAATTCAGAAAAAGCAATTTGAACATGATATCAAAACACTTAAGAAATATAGCAATCAACAAACGGTAATCAAAGAAATTAAAATACGTGCTGAACAACTAGATCCACCACTTGACTCCATTATCATAAAAGAGATTCTCGTTCAGGTAGGTGAAGATTTAGATGTTCTGCGGGGTCGCAGTGTCTATGAAATTGATACAGATAGCAAGATCGCTAGGACATTACTAGACCGCAAAACTTATACGGTTCGTGATAAAAATTACGCCATTCATATCAAGACCATGCTTGTGGCCGAAAGCGTCCTACAAGTATGGGTTTCTATTACAAATCCTGTCCTTTAACAACTCATTCATGGTACAATATTAGCAAATTTGTCATTTATTCAGGAGGAACCATAATTATGATTACTGTTATTAAATATATTCTATTCATACTACTAGTCATAACCTGTATAGCTTCCGCTTATTACAGCATTCGATCACATCGTTCTTCCAATTCAACGGAACGAGGACGATACGGTGCAACTACGAATATATTAATGGGCATTATGCTTATCCTCATATCCATTGTCTTTATGTTTATATTCCGCGGATCAACACCTTCTGTCATTGTGGAAGCGTTATTCCTTGTTCTGGGAGCCTTCAACATATTCGCCGGATTACGTAATCGTAAATATTATGCAAGCCAGAAAGCCTAATGATAGATGATCTCAAATATAACCAATGACCAGTAGAAGTTACCCATGTTCGATAGATTGTAATGTCATGACAGCTTTGACAACTAACGTCTCTTCATGTGTCATTTCAATCTCTATTTTACAAGTTCTACGACTCATCTCTAATAGTTTCGGTATAATGACAATCTGGTCCTCAATCTGGAGAGGACGTAAGAAGTAGGTAGACATGTTGTCTAACACATAATCATTTCCTGAAATATCCTTCGTAGATTTGAATGCAGCCTGAGTCATAACCGTAGTTAACACCCCTTCAGAAATTGTACCCAAATCAGTCGCCATTTGAGGGGTGATAAAACCATGGAAGAACAACTTGCCATCTTGGTCGCGCTCCTCTGCGATGCCATTCCACAAGAGATGGTCAAAGGTTTCACCCAGTTGAGGTTGCGCTTGCGCGTCTCTCATGGCTTTCAGTACTTCTTTACGGCTAACCGTTGCGATGAGCTTACGATTACGATCCACGATAGGTAGGAAATCTACGCCCTCCCACATCATCTGTTGTGCTGCGGATGCAAGTGAGGTCTGCAAGCTTGTCGTAATCGGATTACGTATCAGCACTTTCTCAATACTTTGCTCATCCGATAGGCTCAAGGTATCTTTCAAATTAATGATACCTATAACACGATTCCATTCATCTGTGACCGCGTATCTCGGTTCATCAGAATTCTTTGCAAGTTCCCTACATTCCTGAGCGGTACTCGTTATTTTGAGAGAGATCAGCTTCGGCTTCGTCGCTACTATATCTTCAACAATCATGATTTTCTTTTTAATTAATCGATCAAAAATGGCCCGATTGATCATCGAAGCTACCGTAAATGTATCATGGCGTGAAGAAAAGATAGGCAGATTATGCTGATCGGCTAGATTCTTAACCTCACGGCTAATTCCGAATCCACCCGTAATGAGGACACCTGCACCCTGTTCTAAAGCTAACGAGTGAGCATCATCACGATTACCTACAATGAGAAGGCTACCTGCATCAATATATCGAACCATCGCATCAATCTTCATCGCACCAATGACATATTTGTGGAGATTCTTATGAAGACCATCAGCTCCACCTAATACATGACCCTCCACAATATCTACTACGTCAGAGAACGTTAACTGCTCAGAAATATTACGTGGTTTCTTCTCAACTCGAACTGTACCAATTCGTTCTTTCGTAATGACTATTCCTAGATTCTCAGCTTCCTTTACTGCACGATATGCAGTCCCCTCACTGACCCCCATTTCCTTAGCCAACTTACGCACAGATATTTTCGTACCTACTTTTAATCCCTCTATATATTGAAGCAAATGCTCGTGTTTGGTGACCGTGTCATCTCGATTCTCCAACTGTTACACCCCCACACTCAAATCTGTACTATACTGTACCTATTATATCACGCATTTTTGTTAATATACTACTTTTTAAGTAATTCCATTCCTACGTAATGAGAGAGTTTTATCAATATTTATCCATTAAAAAAAGTTCTAAGATTCGTTATAGAATCTTAGAACTTTGTGATGATTCATCATATTTACGAGAATGATTATACACCCTCACTTCTTTCTGTCTCTTCTGAAAATTTCGATTGCCACTCTTGGAGCTTAGCTTGTCTGACGCGCTCAAGTGCCTTCTTCTTCTCTTCATCCACACCCAGAATCATATGCCAATTGGCGGCGATCACTAGAAATGCGAATAACATCCAGACTACACTGAACAACGAAACCCAACCATTCCCACTACTTAAAGAGATGCTAGGTATTGCATACAGTAACATGGCTAAAGCAACCAACATGTAAATCGAATGTTTCAATTTTGTTCTCTTTCTCATCACTTCTTCAACTCCTTCAATTCGAATCTATATCTCTATTCTATGAAGATAGTTAATGAAATATGAGAAGAAAATACGAGATTTAGAAAGAATCATATATTACATATTTGAACCACCATATAGATGCTGAAGACTATCTGAGATTATTTTATTTACATCCTCAATGATAACGGATAGTCTGCGCTCTGCTTCGAACAAACGACGAATGTTCAGATTTAAGCTGAGTTCTTCAAACGTCTTTTCCATTTTTTCCATTTCCTCAGGTGAAGGCATATCTCCAGTCATCATTTGTTGCTGAAGTTGCATTTGACGCTCACGGAAACCCTCGAGCATTTGTTTCCCTACAGGATCCATGTCGATTAAGGCCATAGCTGCGTTAATCTCTTGAACTTCTTCGCTTTCTTTAAGAGCTTTCGCTAATTCGTGTGTTTTGTCATAAATGTTCATTGTTTATTCCTCCTTCAAAATTACTCTCCAATTCTGAAAAATGGTCAATCACCAAGGGATATATGTCCTCATATGATGAATTACATGCAGTATGCACAGTCCAAATATGACTCAAGACATCAAGTTGTTGTTGGAAGGAGATCCACGATGTCCACAAAAAAGATATCGGTCCAACTATTCAAACCGGGCATTGTGCAGGCGAACGCAATCATGTTGGGTGAGAAGCTCATTAAACTGTGGAAAATACCCACAGATCGTCCTCTACAATTGACGTTCGGTTCCTTTAAACAGGAAATCATTGTCGTCCCGGTTCCCAAGTATAGCGGCCTGCGAATCAGTGCAACGTTATCTAGACAAATGGGACTGTCATCCCACCCAGTATTAAGAATTCACTATCACGCTGGAAGCCGAACACTTCGATTAGGTCCTCTAATCGCCATCATGATTAGCCGTGATTATCCTGACAAAGCTGACAACCCGTTTGGCTCCATCTCAATGTTCTGTCGTGAGCTTGTCAATGCCTGCCAAAAGCAAGGAGCATATGTTTACTTCTTCACCCCAGAGCATATCAAATCTAGCACCAGTTCGATGCAAGGTTGGATATATGATGGAGGTTGGCGTATGACCCAAATGCCAATCGCGAATGTCGTTAACAATCGTCTGACTTCGCGAAAAATGGAGAATAACCCAAGCGTACAGCATTTTATGAAGGAAGTAAAATCCGTACATGGCAGTCATGTCTTCAATGAAAAGTTTCTCGACAAAACCGAAGTGTTCGATGCATTAAAGAAAGAAGCCAATCTTCAGCGTTACATGCCTGAGTCTCACTTATTAAATGGCTATAACATTTTAAAAAAGATGTGTACCACGCATCCTGTTGTATTCCTGAAGCCTACTAGAGGCAGTCTTGGTAAGGGAATAATTCGGATCTCTAAACAACCAGATGGTACTTACCAAACGTTATCCACAACCCTGGGTGGAACACAAAAGAAAATATATGCCACTCTTCCCAAGTTATTCTCAAGTATCTCAGGAAAAATGAAAAGTACTCGTTATCAAATTCAACAAGGACTCATTCTGATTGATCATGGTAAACGGCCTGTAGACTTCCGTGCCTTAGTTCAAAAAAATAGCACGGGTATCTGGAATGTAACCTCCATTGTAGCCCGTATAGCTGGTGGTAATCATTTCGTGTCTAATCTAGCTCGCGGGGGCAGCCTCAGTAATGTGAAGGAGGCCGTCAACAAAAGTAATATGCCGATCGCAGCTAAGAATACAGCACATGTCAATCTGAAATCAGCTGCATTACAAATCGCAAAAGGTCTGGATAATGCCATTCCTGCACATTTCGGTGAGCTCGGTATCGACTTAGCCATGGATAATACCGGACGAATCTGGATGTTAGAAGTCAATTCAAAACCATCTAAGAACGACAATACACCGCTTAGTGAACAAAAAATACGACCATCTGTCAGACAACTTATTCAATACTGTAGTTTTTTGTCTGGCTTTTAAGGGGCGGTTCATCATGTCTCGTCATCCCATTGGCTCGATGGGTATTCTGTGCAGTAGTAGAACGGGAAATCCTCCCTTCTCAGAACAGCATTTCTGCCGCACCTTAAGTCAAGCGAGTACTAAATATGGAATTTCTGTCATTGTCTTAAGTCCACAAACGATTCATATCAAGCCTAATAAAGTAACTGGTTATATTTATGAACAAGATGCTTGGAAAGAAGTAACCGTTCCGATGCCTGATATTATCTACGATCGCTGCTTCTATTTGCAGGGGAAAGAACGACGTGCTGCTTCTATGTTACTTAACTCATCTAAGGAACAGACGCCATGGATGATATGGGCTAGAGGATTACCCGGAAAGTGGAAAGTACACAACAAACTCAAAGATGAACCCACACTGAAACCCTATATTCCAGCCACTTCTCCCTATACGGGTCCCGAATCACTTATGAAGAGCTTACTCACTTATCACAAACAAATATTCCTTAAACCCCAAGTCGGGTCTCAAGGAAAATCGACTCTTCATATAGAGATGTCTAATACCTCTAACCAACTAACCATTAAAGGTCGGGATCATCACAATAACACATTTATCGAAAATTTCACGAGTAGGTCTGAAGGTTTAGCGTGGATTCATCAATTTATTCATCATCGACCTTTCATTATTCAGCCCTATTTACATTTATACAGCAAGAAAGGTTATCCCTATGATATACGTGCACTCGTTCAAAAAAATGGTGAAGGTCGCTGGACACTCACCGGAATGGCAGTGCGACAAGGATATATTGGAGGAATGACCTCCAATATACATGGTGGAGGTACGGCTACTTCAGTCCTTCCATTCTTAACACAGGAAGTAGAAGCTACTGCAGCTGGACATATAATGACCGTACTTCATAACCTGTCGAAGGATATTCCGCCGATATTGGAGAGCCATTTCGGTAGACTGGGTGAGCTTGGTATCGATTTTGGGATCGACACAGAAGGAACTGTCTGGCTACTTGAAGTAAATTCCAAGCCGGGCCGCAGCTCCTTTAACCATATCGGGGATCAGACTAGCGCAGTTCTCGCTACAGAGAATCCGCTTCGCTACGCTCGTTATTTATTGCTTCGACAACCTAGGAGGGTAAATTCATGAGTTTGACTTTTTGCAATGTTCATTTTTCGCAACAACCTGAGAAAGTCGCCTATATTTCAAATACGTTAATGAAGAGCCTCAACTTATCCGGCAAAAAAAACATACACCTTCGCTTAGGAAATGACGTTGTACCTGCAAGCATCAAAACGATTAAGAAAAGTGGTAGCCATCTTTATTTAAGCTCAGGAGTTCGAAATGCCATCCATGTACCCAAAGCGGGAGGCGTTTATCTTCGAAATCTTCAGGAAAATGAATTTCAACTTGGCCCGTTAATTGGCATTCTGTCTGATGGACCAACCAGCTCTACTACGCAACCTTTCAGTTCTAGAACAGGTTTTATTAAACAACTGCTCCGAGAAGGAAGTAAAAAGGCATATATTTTCGCTTTTACTCCTAAGGATATCAATTGGCAGCAAGAAACCGTTCTAGGGCATTTCCTTACAGAAGGCGGGTCCTTTATTCGTAAAACAGTTCCTCTTCCAGATGTCGTATACAACAGACTTCCGAGTCGTAAAGCTGAAACTTCCACTTCCATCAACCAACTTAGAGAACGATTCGGTCGTAAGAAGATACCTTTCTTTAACTGGAGCTTTTTTAACAAATCCGATATTTATAAACTTCTCGAGAATGATAATAGTGTGAATCGTTACGTACCTGAATCGCATATGAACCCTAGCACAGAGACGCTAAAGGATATGCTCGAGCGACATCAATTTGTTTACTATAAGCCTTCAAGTGGTAGCCTTGGAAAAGGAATTTATCGTATGACTTATTTACCTAAACGTGGCTATTTCGCGCGTTATCGCAAGAACAGTGAGAATGTACTTCTTCGCTTCAACAATTTCAAAAGTCTTATGAGTATGTTAAACACCAAACACGGCCGAACACTGCATGGTTATGTCATTCAGCAAGGAATTCGATTGATTGAGATCGATAATTGCCCCATTGATTTCCGGTTCCATATGCATAAAAATGGCAATAATCAGTGGGTCGTTGTAGGCATCGGGGCTAAGAAGGCGGGACGCGGTAGTGTAACAACTCACTTGAAAAATGGGGGATCCCTCATGACTCCAGAGCAAGCACTGGTTCGTAGCTTTGGTTCCCGTTCGGACGAAGTGCTCAAACAAGCCAAACAAGTGGCGATTGCACTTGCTGAGGCCATTGAATTCCATCATCAGCATTTGCTCGGTGAAATTGGGTTCGATCTGGGTATAGATCAAGATGAGAAAATCTGGATGTTTGAAGCTAACGCCAAACCTGGAAGAACTATATTTAACCACCCTTCTCTCAAGAATGAAGGAAAAGCCTCGGTGGAACATATTCTTGAACATTGTCTGTACCTCAGTAAGTTCCGTAGGAGGATTAACCAGTGAACGGCCGGGGTTCTGAGGAAATCAAACCGGTTGTTGCCATATTAACAATGGGCTCCACAAGCGGCTTCCGAGGCAACCGTGCGAACTTTGTGGATATTGTCCGAACAGGGAAGGAAATGGGCTTCCCTGTTTATGTGGTGACACTACGTGATTTGAAATTCACTTCTCCAACAATCAAAGGGTATACATTAAATAACAATAATGATGACTGGGAAACACATCAATTCCCACTACCTCAAGTCATTTATAATCGAATTCCCCTACGTGAAGACGAGGAGAAGCCTTGGGTACATCGTAAAATAATGACTTGCATGGAACACCCGAATATTCATTTCTATAATCCTTATTTTTTTAATAAATGGCATCTTTTCGAATGGCTTAAAGTTTCTAAATCAACCGATTATTTAGTACCTCTGACTAAACGTTTAGATAATCCTATGTCACTTTCTAGGTTTCTAGATAAACATCCTTATCTCTATTTGAAACCTGAAAGTGGTAAAGCGGGTAAAGGCATCATGATGCTGAAATACAAAAAGGAAAGAGCATTACCCTATAGACTAAAAATCCAGAATGACAGATCCAGCATAACGTATAAATCGACCAGCTTAAGAAGACTATGGATTCGCCTCAAAAAAGAAACGGGTAACGCCCCTTATATTATTCAACAGGGAATTCAACTTGCTAACATCGATCATCGTCCATTTGATCTCCGAATTCTGGTCCAGAAAAATGCGAAAGGAACTTGGGGAGTTACAGGTCTAGGAGCTAGGATGGCTGGCTTAAAAAGTATCACGACACATGTGCCACGTGGAGGAACAATTGAGAGTCCTATAAAGCTACTCTCAACACTTTTTGGAGCGGATATGTCTACAAGTATGATTAGTCGTATTAAGACCACCGCCCTCATCATTGCTCGTCAGATTGAGAAGGGTTCTGGGTTCACATTAGGTGAAATGTCTATGGACCTTGGGATTGATCATTTAGGAAAATTGTGGTTCTTTGAAGCTAACTCCCGTCCAATGAAATTTGATGAGCCGCCCATTCGAAAGAAATCTTTAGAACGAATATTTGAATATAGCCAATATTTATCACATCGAAACAAGCAACACTCTTAAGGAGGTGAGCATAAGGATGCAAATTACATCCTTAGATACAGTTACCCAACCCGAATGGAACAAATACCACGAACAAAGCATTCATTTTATAAAGAAACATAGCCGTAAACGAATTACAACCGAAGCCTTTCGTCACTTTGCTGAATTGACTTATCCAGAATTGTTACTTCCAGGTACTTCAATTCTAATTGCTACCGTCCGTGGAGATCGCGGACCGACACTAGCTGGAGTATGTTTCGTTTCTGGGTATGGTGAACACACCTGTTTAATCGTTGTGCATCCTTTCTATCGTGGACGACATCTGGGAACTTCCCTCTTGTCGTCTCAACTCACCAAATTAGGCAGATTATGCTGCAATGTTGCGTTAGATAATGTACAATGTCTTCAAATGTGCTTTCATGCTGGACTTACCGCTGATTCACTCCACCTAGGACCTACTGGGAAGCCTAGCCTTAAGCTACACGGAGAAATTCGAACCGACAGTACATCAACTACCTCCATTCAAGAAGAAGGTGAAGCGATATGCCACGTCCCGTCTTAGGAATACTGACACTATACCTCAACGAACAAAAGCAACTCGAAGAACGAATTGTTTACCAGAACATGATTATTGAAGGCAAAAAGCTCGGACTTGATATCTATGTCTTTACTCCTATGGATGTAAACAATGCAACAAAGAAAATCAGCGCTATGGAATATGATCCAGTAAATCACAAATGGAGTCGTAAAATTCGTGATTTCCCTAATATGATTTTTGATCGTTGCCGTATACAAAAAGGTTACCGGTTTAAACAGCTTCAGGCATTTCGCAAAAACTACGGACACCATCTTTTCCTTAATCGCCCACTTCGTAATAAATGGATCATACATGAGCTTCTCTCTAAAAAAGAAAACTTCCGTCCCCATTTACCTGAGACGAAGTTAGTTACTCGTATATCGGATGTTGAGCATATGCTGAAAAAGAAGCCCGTCATATATCTCAAGCCCATTAATGGGACTGGAGGACGTGGAATTCTTCGCATTGAAAAGCTGAAGCATCAGAATTTATATTATATTCAAGGACGTAACCAGAATCGTAAAATCATCACTCCACAAAAAATACATGCTGCCCGACTTGGAGCTATTCTACAAAATTGGGGTATGAAAGATAATTACATCGCACAAGAAGGAATTCCGGTTGAATTACCCAACGGACGCGTGCATGACTATCGCATGTTAGTCCAGAAAAATCGGGAGGGTGTGTGGGCATTAACTGGAATGGTGGGCAGAGTAGGCGCATCTAGAAGCGTCACATCTAATCTCCATGGTGGCGGTCAAGCCATTTCGATGGATACACTGTTATCCCAGTGGATTAAGGACCGAAATCTACAAGAACAAGTGAAGAAGAAATCGGAAACTCTTGGGTTAGAAACCGCTAAGCATCTCGAACAAACCTATGGTGCCTTATGTGAACTCGCCCTTGATCTAGCCATCAACAAGAAAGGTGAAGTATACCTTCTGGAGGTTAATCCGAAACCAGCTAGAGAAGTCTTCTCCCGAAGTGGGCAACAGGATACCTATCGTCAATCCATTATCAGACCTTTAGAATATGCCATTTGGTTATATGAACAAAAGAATCACCCTCCAAAAGCAGAAACAAAAGAGGAATTGTCTTAACCAATTCCGATAGTACACAGCGTGTAACTCCTAGCACGCGGTGTGGTGTAACATGATGGCGGTCAACCACACATCATACAAAGAATCATCATCCCTAAATAAGGATGATGATTCTTTTATTGCATCTTTATATAATCCACCTGGAATATCAAAAATTATATTTTCATCAAAAGTGCCGTATTGCACTTGATCTGTCTTATGACATATTTGAATTAATATTTTCCGAACCCATCTTCGCATGTAATATCCAATTCAAGTACGTCGTAAAGGTTTCTTTTTGAATCATCTAACTTTTTTTGAGCCTTCTCGATTTCAGATATTTTCTCCTTAATGATATGTGTTTGATCATCTTTGGACATTTCATTTCTCGAGATCATGGCTTTTATATCGTTAATTGAAAATCCCATGGATAAACATTTTTTTACGACTTCTAGATAAGCAGTAATTTCTGAAGCATAATCCCGGTAATTATTCTGTTCTCTCCTAATGTAATCATTAGTGATAATTCCTATTTTCTCATAGTAACGAATAGTTGATATAGGAAGGTTAACCATTTTTGCAACTTCACTAATCTTCATATTAATCACCCCAATGCCTTCTCTTGCTATAAAGTATACTTCATAGTTTACAATTCTAATAGTGAGGTTAAGCGACCGGAATCTCACAACTAATATAGATGAGGGAGAGACACTACATGAATACAATCACTAGCAAATTCCATAAAACTAACAATTTCAATGAAATTGTCATGGAGCGCCGTTCCGTGAAAGTCTACGATTCAGAAGTGAAAATTAGCCGGGAGGAAATAACCGAAATATTAACGGAAGCTACCCGCGCCCCTTCTGCGATCAATATGCAGCCCTGGCGTTTCCTTGTCATAGACGGCGCTGAAGGCAAAGAGAAACTTGCCCCACTAGCATCCTTCAACCAGACACAAGCTCTGACTTCCTCGGCTGTCATCGCGGTATTTTACGATGCTAATAACATTGAATATATTGACGAGATTTTTGGCAAAGCTGTAGAACATGGATACATGCCACAGGACATTATGGACATGCAGGTGCCACAAGCCAAATCCTACTATGCAAACCTATCCGAATCCGACCTGCGAGACGTGAACTTGATTGATTCGGGTATTGTATCTATGCAACTCATGCTTGTTGCACGCGCCCATGGATATGACACTAACCCCATGGCAGGATATGATAAGGAACGGATTGCTGAAGTTTTTGGTCTTAATAAAGACAGGTTCAAACCGGTCATGTTGATCTCAATCGGAAAAGCAGCCAAAGAAGGTTATCCTTCTTACCGCCTTCCAGTTGAAACCACTACTACTTGGGCATAATCGAACATAAGCTAAGTCTAAAATCAAAACTCATGCTATCCGAAATCTTTACGTTTTCAGCTTTTTAAAAGCATGCCGGAGTTTAATCTTCTCGTTACTTGAGCGGATGACGGCAGCCATTCGTAGGGGTGGCTGCCTATAAGTCTTGATGAGCTATCGTCTCCCGTTAGAATTAAGTATCTTCGGTCTAAAACTTTATTTCCCTCTGACACCAACTGTTAATTTTATGACATCCTTAGACAAAGAATCTACTATGGTGGCGATTTAGTTGTATTATCCCAGGTTCAATTTTCTTTTAATTTGATAGATTCTTTTCATGACTTTGGGACACCCTATTTCAGCGTTCCACACGTTCTAAGTATCGCCGGTATAACCCTATAGATAGTGTTAGCCAGCAAGCACTCATTAAATATCCACCAAGCACATCGCTTGGATAATGGACACCTAAGTAAATCCGACTAATGCCTATAATAACAATAAATAACGAACTAACAATAATAATCAATATTCGTCCGTTTGCCTTGTGAACATGTTTCCAGATCAAGAAGGTAAGAGCGCCGTATAACGCGAATGCAGCGACAGAATGCCCACTAGGGAAGCTGTAACCGTTAGCCTCCACAATCCGGTGTAGGGTAGGTCGGGTTCGCTGAAATACTAATTTAAGTAACTTATTCATTAGAGCAGACCCAATCATTACCCAAATGAGAAATAGTAGTTCTCTCCGGTGACCCAAAAAATGATATAAAATAGCCATGATCACGATTGATATGATAACGATAGGCAGCCCGCTCCCAATCGTTGTGAAGAACTTCATTACTACCGTTAAATTCGGTGCTTCAAGACCCTGTACCCATGAGATGATCGTGCTATCAAAATGATACGTCATATGATTACTCACGAGCACGGAAATTAGACTGAAACCTAATGCACATATGACAAAAATGACTACAGCCAATGAAAATGAATACTTCCTATTCTTCATAAGTTATGTATATCCTCCATCGTTATTGTTTGATCTTAGCATAGCTTGGTTATGGACTTCAAACAGAGGAAATAGTACTATTCAAACATATAGGTTAATACAGGAGGTACATGGCAATGGATCACTTAACAACCCAGCGTATGGATGAAATTATTCAGCAACACCATCACTTTCATAACAGTGGTAGAACACTAGACATCCAGTTTCGAATAGAACAACTTAGAAAACTTAAGGAAGCCATTCAACGCAATGAGCAACCTATTATGGAGGCTCTTTACCAGGATCTGAGAAAAAGTGAATTTGAAGCTTATGCGACGGAAATAGGCTTAACACTAGACAGCATCGGCTATACGATAAAACATTTGAAACAATGGATGAAACCCCAAAAGGTAAAAACCCCTTTTCACCAATTTCCATCCAAAAGCTTTATTCTAAAGGAACCCTATGGAACCATCTTGATTGTGGGTCCTTTTAACTATCCTTTCCATTTGGTCATTGAACCACTCGTCGGCGCGATCGCCGCTGGGAACTGTGCTGTACTTAAGCCTTCAGAAAATACACCTACCGTATCTGCCATCATCGCTAATATCATCAAGGAAACCTTCGACGAATCTTATATTAGAGTAATCGAGGGTGAGCGCGAAACAACGTCGATATTGATCCATGCACCCTTTGACTATATCTTTTTTACAGGAAGTGTTCCCGTTGGGAAGATTGTCATGGAAGCTGCGGCGAAAAACCTCGTCCCCGTTACCCTTGAACTAGGTGGGAAGAGTCCTGTTATTGTGGACCGATCAGCCAATATTGAATTGGCTGCCAAGCGTATTATCTGGGGAAAATTGGTTAATACTGGACAGACTTGTATTGCACCTGATTATATTTTTGCTCATACGGAGATTAGACAAGAGCTGATTGAGGCCATGAAAACTGTCATTATCGATTTCTATGGCAACAATGCCAAAGACAGTAGTGATTACGGTCGGATTGTTAATGAGCGACAGTTTGATCGCTTGCATGCTATTTTAGAAAAAGATAGCGCGAATGTTCTATATGGAGGTCACTCGGATAAAGAAGATCTATACATAGAACCTACTCTGTTAGATTCTAATTCTTCCTCCGATGCAGCCATGCAAGAAGAGATATTCGGACCCATCCTCCCGATTCTGGAGTACCGGCAACTTGAAGAGGTCATTCAAAGCATTCATAATCATCCTAAACCATTAGCATTGTATTTATTTACTGCGAGTAAAGAAGTTGAGAATGAAGTGTTGAGACGGGTTTCTTTCGGAGGCGGATGTATTAATGACACCCTTTCACATTTTGCTAGTTCACATCTCCCTTTCGGTGGCGTAGGGAATTCAGGAATCGGTGCATATCATGGTAGAAGTAGCTTCGAACTGTTCTCCCACAATAAAAGTATCATGAAGAAAAGCACAACCATAAAAATCAACGTTGTCTTCCCTCCTTACAAGGATAAAGTAAAAATCATCAAAAAATTATTGAAGTAATTACACATCATGATCCAAACAAGCATAAACGGCTTCGCCGTCCTTTAGCGGCGATGAAACGGTTAGCGTTGAAATATAATCCTATGTATAAGCAGAAATACTTATAAATTCTTATATTTTAAAAAACCTCTTAGAATTAACATGGATATAACCAAAAGGTTATACCCATCTCTTTTCTAAGAGGTTTTCTCCTATCTTCTTAAAAAATCTTCTGCTGCTCCCGATCACCCTTGACTATCTCTACGGCTTCCTTAAAACGCAGAGAATGCACAATCTCCCGCTCACGTAGGTACTTCAAACTATCCTGCAAATCTACATCATCCGTCATATCGATCAGCCACTGGTATGTAGCCCGTGCTTTCTCCTCAGCAGCAATATCCTCATACAAATCTGCTATCGGATCCCCTTTTGCCTGGATATAAGCCGCCGTGAAGGGAACCCCGCTTGCATTCTCATAGAATAGTGCACTGTCATGGGCTGCATAATGAGGACCGAGTCCTGCTGCTTTTAGTTGTTCAACCGTAGCATCTTTGGTTAGTTTAAAGATCATCGTTGCAATCATCTCGAGGTGAGCGAATTCTTCTGTACCAATGTCTGTTAGAAGACCTATGACTTTATCAGGTATCGTATACCGCTGATTCAAGTAACGTAATGCAGCAGCTAATTCTCCATCCGCTCCACCATATTGTTCAGATAGAAATTTCGCCATTTGAGGATCGCATTTACTAACTCTTACAGGATATTGTAATTTCTTCTCATACACCCACATGAACAAACCTCACCTCCGATAAATTTTAGACTTGCCAAGGCCATGGAGTTTGTGACCATTGCCATGGAAACCTTGAAAAGGCATGGCCGAAATTCATTAGAGGACCATATACATCCTGGAACTGCTTGGTAAGCCGTATTCTTTCTTGACTAAGTTGGTTGTATTGTTGGATACTTCTCAAATCCTCAGGATGTGTATCGAGAAATAAATTTAGTTCCACAAGAGCAAAATCTACAGTCTGAAGTTCTTCAAGCCATTCATAATACTGTTGATCACACGCTGTAAACTCCATCAACAATCTCCCCCTTGTGATTGTCTTGCAGTATAAGGGCTATAGAGTGCCGGCCAGAGTGTTCCCCTTCTTAGTGCTTCCGAGAGACTAAATTGCGGCCAATCCAAAGGCTGGAAGGTAATGAATTGATTTGGTGGTACTACATACGACTTACAGAAGATGGGTGGACATGGATCAAATGGACCAACAAAGGGTCTATAACTTTGCACTACTTGGTTCAACGAAAGTCTCCTCCTTATGATTCATATGGTTACTACGACAATGTCTTTGTATTATCATATGACGTTAGCCCAGAAAATGAACTTAAATAAGACAAAAAACTCCTTGGCTTGGCCAAAAGCTTGAGCTTCGACCACAAGGAGTTCTAATACACCATTCGTCATGATTGTACACAATTGCACTAAAATTTAATATTAATCTGGAATAATCCAGCCTTACGCATGGCTAAGTAGATAATAATGACTAACGGACCGATAAAGAAACCTATAACACCTACCAACTTGAAGCCGATATACATGCTGACAAGAGCAGGAAGAGCACCAATCCCAACTGCATCGCCAATAATTTTGGGTTCAAGAACTCGACGCCATACCGTTATTACAATGAAAAGAATAACCAATCCAATCGCCATATAGGTATTGCCTACAATCATCTGGTATATTGCCCATGGAACCAGCACTGAACCTACGCCCAGGATCGGTAAGAGGTCAACAATAGTAACTAATAAGGCAACAGCTAATGGAAAGGATACACCTAAGATTAGGAGGCCTAGCAGAGTAACTATATATGTCGAAACACTTAGAATAAGTTGGGCACTTAGAAATCCAAATATGGATCTCTTGAGACTATGAATCACTTCATTTACCTGACTCTGTGACTTTTCTTCAAAGAATGAAAGGATACTAGTGCGCATCGTATCGAGGCTGAAGCTGAATAAGTAGACCGCTACGCAAAACACGATGAAAAAGATAAACATATCTGGTATCCCTTTAGCAAACGACAGAAAAGAAGAAGATACCGTATTCACAATCGATTCAACGTACGAAGTTAGATTATTCAGAAATTGTTGCAGACTATTTGCCATGTCAGGCTGAAGCCGATCAAATGCCCCCTCAGCTTGTATCATGGTCTGTTTAATGAAATCATTCGCGCTGGAGAAATAGCTAGGTGCATTTTTCCAATACTCCACAAGTTGAGTGTAGACTTGCAAGCCCACAATGTACACCATTAGCAAGATAAGAAGCAGAAATATTGTGCATGTCATCGTCGATGCTGTGATTCGATTTAACTTCAACCGTCGCATTAGAAACACATTAGCCGGTTCAATGGAAATGGCTATTAATGCTGCAAGAAGAAATGGTGAACCTATGGTAAAGAGACCATAAATAAAGAGAAGACTTAAACCAATAAATAATACCTGCTTCCCAGACATCCTTCACATCCTTTAGAGATCATCATTCTCTAACTGTTCCATGGTTGTGTCCTTCTTTTTCTCTGCTCGTAGAATCATGACTCGTGTTATACGCAATCGAGAAGATTCCTCCACCTGAAATATGAAATTACCCACTTCAACTTTCTTGCCTTTGGCAGGATTACCTTCGAGTTCTTTGAACAACCATCCTCCGATGGAATCCACTTCATTATCCTCAATCACAATACCCGTTAGATCGTTCACATCCTCAATAAGCATCCTCCCTTCCACAGAAATCACGTCTCCGTTAACCTCTACATCCTCACGCTCATCATCTTCGAATTCATCATATAATTCTCCAACGATTTCTTCTAGGATTTCTTCTGCAGTTAACATCCCAGCTGTTCCACCATACTCATCAACAACCAGTGTAAGCTGTGCATGCTTCTTCTGCATAAGTCGAAGAACATGGCTAATCTCCATCGATTCAGGAACATTTAATATCGGACGAAGCATAGATGTAAGATCTTCTTGGTGTTCCTTGTCCGCAAGTAGAAGATCTGTAATATGAATAAAACCAAGAATCTGATCCTTATCTTCTAATGCGACCGGATAACGTGAATGCTTAGTCTCACTAATTATCTTTATGTTCTCCTCTAGCGGTAAATTCACATATAAGCAAACCATATCCGTTCTAGGTAACATTACCTCACGAGCCAACAGATCTGAGAATTCGAAAATGTTGTCCATCAGCTTCATTTCTTCTTTATCAATCACGCCACTTCTGGCACTCTGATTCATTAATATCCGTATTTCTTCCTCAGAATGAGCCCCCTCTGCCTCGCTAGCAGTATGAATCCCAATCATCCGAAGTAGCGCATTAGCCGAAACATTTAACACCCAAATAAACGGAAAGAATATTCTATAGAAAAACATTAATGGAGCAGAAAGGGCCAAAGCTGTCCCTTCCGTTCTTTGAATGGCAATAGATTTAGGAGCTAATTCTCCTAATACAATATGTAGAAACGTAATCACACCGAATCCAAGCGCAACCCCAACGGTTGTGATGAGCGTCTGATCTGTGACACCTAGCTTATACATAATCGGTTCAACCAGTAAATCTGATATTGCCGGTTCCCCTAACCAACCTAGACCTAGAGAAGTTAAAGTAATCCCAAACTGCGTTGCTGATAAATAAGAATCCAACTTGTTGTTCACTTTCAGAGCGAAATCAGCTAATTTATTCCCTTCACTCACCAATTGTGTTAGACGTGTTTGACGCATTTTGACAAGTGAAAATTCCGCTGCGACAAATACCCCATTTAACAGTACAAGCAGCAATACTAGAGTTAAATTCAATGTAAGTTTCCCGATTGCAAACTCTGTATGCAATATGAACGACCTCTTTTCTATAGACTGTGTGCAGTTCTTAATTTAAAATCCATATCTATGTAATACATATCTGCTACAAGTAAGTTAGGACCACAACAACCCGCAGCATCGCAATGACAGTTCACTTTCTGGTTCAACGGATGCCCATTCATCCATTGATTAAATATATCTTCAATTGATTCGCTCTTAATATTCCCAAACGGCGGGATATCTGCGAAATCTGTCACATACACATCTCCGGAGAATAAGTTCACATTTACTCGATTACGACCATCTGGATCATTACGT
This sequence comes from Paenibacillus sp. Y568, assembly GCF_059445545.1. Taxonomy (NCBI): domain Bacteria; kingdom Bacillati; phylum Bacillota; class Bacilli; order Caryophanales; family Paenibacillaceae; genus Paenibacillus; species Paenibacillus sp. Y568. Next base: position 30,835 of record NZ_JCAIUM010000007.1, on the reverse strand, counting down.
ACTGTGATATTCTTGGAATCCTTTAACCGCCGAAGCAATTTCAAATCTTCGTCATGATCACTACAAGCATAAAATGGAAGTGTACCGAATAACATCCACACGGATTCATCTCGTGTATCTAATAAGTTATATATGGCATTACGCATATCATCCAGAGATAAGACTGGCAGACTTGATGCAAAATTAGAAGCATACATGGGATGGACTTCATGACGTTGACAGCCCATGTCGACAATTAATTGATGAATCTGATCTAACTTCTTATGTGTTCGATAATTAATCATGGATTCAGCGGATATGTACATGCCAGCATCGGTCAGTTGACGCGTATTCTCGACCATAGTGTCATATAGGCGGTACGCAGCTTCTTTACTAACAGGACGAGCACTGTTTGCGAATCCTACCTCATGGAAATCATCCCCGTTCAGATAATTAAACGACATATGCATAACATCTAGATAAGGAAGAAGCTTCTCGTAACGATCTATTCCCATCGTTAAGTTAGAGTTAATCTGGGACTTGATCCCACGATCCTTCGCATATTTCAACAAAGGAACAATAATTTCATCAACGGTTTGCTTCCGAAACAGAGGTTCCCCCCCAGTCATACTAATCGTTTCCAAGTGCTCCACTTGGTCCAATCTTCTGAGCATCAGATCCAGTGAAAGAGAATCTGATTCTTTCATAACTAGCATATCTCCAACCGCACAATGTTCACATCGCATATTACACAGATGAGTAACCGTCATCTCGACACTAGTTAGTACATGCTGTCCGTACTTTCGAAGTGAATTCATAGGATCCCATGGATCATAACTTGGGGATATTTCCTGTGTGTTCATGGAACTTATATTTCTTGTAATCATATTCGCCACCCTGTTCCCTTTATTAACCAACAATGAAATGAGATCAAACCTTTTACTATATATCATATCACGAAGGGGGGTGTTTCGCATTTTCTCGATTCCTTATATCTTGTGTTCTATTCGAATATATTATTATCACAATCCAAATATTAATTACACCTATCCAACTTCAGGCGAATCAATACATAGCAAAAGGAACCATGAAACAACGACGAAAGGCATAACGAAGGATCGTTATGCCTTACATGTTCATCAACAAGTCGTTGTTCCTTGGAAATATTTGATCACTGTGCTTTCTCAGCTATGTCTACCGATTCTAGTCCCTCAACATGTGTAACTACGACGGATAGAATTTCAGCCAAATCTTTATCATAAGGTACCTTTAGCGGTTCTCCCGCTTCGTTTGTCAATACACGCACCACAGGCCGTTGAGGTATGCTAGGGTGAATCTTGCTTACCACACCCGTCTCTCCAGTACTTAACTTCACACTCATACCTGGTGGGTAAATGGCAACATTATCTCGAAATATTTGTAACTTACTCTGTTCAAATAGAATATCAGAACCTCCATATAAGAACTCCATCGCTTGATGTGGAAGCATAGCAGGTTTATACACACGATGGGAAGTCATCGCATCGAACGTATCTGCGATACCTAACCATTGTGCATACTCGTGTATTTCAGACCCTTTAAGTCCCCTAGGATACCCCGTACCATTCAATCGTTCATGATGCTGGAATGCACAATGAGCAGCCACTAACGGAATATCTGGTTCATCTTTTAGCATTTTAAAACCTAGTTCTGTATGAGACTTAATCTGATTAAATTCATCGTCATCCAGTTTCCCAGGTTTCAATAATATGTTAGCTGGAATTTGTGTCTTACCAATATCATGGAGAAGTGAGCCAACTCCAAGTACCTTAAGTTGTTCAGTCGATAAGCCACTTGCGGCACCAAGAATTAATGTAAACACACACACATTTAAGGAATGCCTGTACAAATAATGATCTAGCCTATTCATATCCATGAGCATAATCATCGTTACTTCTTGACTATTAAGATCATCAAGTATAGATTGCATGACAGCCGTGAAATCTCTCCCTAAATGCCGATAACCACCCATACTGCGGGAGGTGATCGGGAATTGAGATATTTTTTGAAAACTTGATTGAATGGTATGTAAGGCTTTGCGGCGCGTTTCCTCGTGCAGAACCTCAGGGATGATAATATCCTCTGTTAATGAATCTTGAATATAAACATACCCGATGCCAATTTCCTTTAATCTACTAATCAGATTATTTGTTAATTCCACACCTTCAGACAATAAAGTAACTCCATCAGCACTATATATCTTTTTGCCGATCTTCATGCCTTCGTGAAGCATCTGCACAGGGACTAGTCGCAAAGTAAATCCTCCTACAATGATGAATGTCATGATACATCTAAGCAGTTCATTTGATCTCATTCTAAGAGAGAAATACGCTTGAATGACATTAGTTCAATATAAATATCCAAAATACCGCTGCAAGCACAAATCTGTATATAGCAAAGTGAGTTAGTCTAACTCGTTGTATTAACTTCATAAACGCTAACACTACCAAGTAAGCCACTGCAAAAGCTACGATAAACCCTAATATGAACATGCCTATATTATCACTATTAAAATATCGGTAAGAATCGAGTAATTCATAACCCGAAGCTGCACACATAATTGGAATTGCAATTAAAAAAGAGAAGTCAGCGGATGCTTTATAACTAACACCACTTAACATTCCCCCAGAAATCGTAGAACCAGAACGTGAAAAACCTGGCCATAATACAGATATAATCTGGTATATTCCGATTAAGAAAGCCTGCTTATAAGTTAAATCATCCAGATCATGGGCAGTTACATTTGATTTGTTCTTATTATACCATTCCGCGAAGATCATAAAAATACCACCTACGACTAAAGCCCAGACAACGGTATTCGCACTAAACAGACTCTTTATGAAATCTCTTGCAAAAAAGGCCACAATCAGTGCTGGAGCAATCCCTAGGATCACATGAATTAAATCAAGCCTCTTTTTTGGTTTGCCTCCAATAGCAGTAGTATTCTCTGCACTTTTGAGTCCTAACAGGCCCAGAATCCGGCGCCAATATACAATAGCGATAGCAAGAATAGCCCCTAACTGTATAACGATTTCGAAAGTCTTCATAATATCTGTTTGATCATCAAATCCCATCGCTTTGGATGTTAGGATCATATGTCCCGTTGAAGATACCGGAATAAATTCCGTAATCCCCTCCACAATCCCAAGAATAATTGCTGTAATAGTATCCATTATATCCTCCTTATCATATCTCTCATCTAAATTGACTAATCTATGCTAAATCCTAGTAACCTACACAGAATGCCATCTCATTTCATGACAATCTTCGAGGCTACCCGGACGTTGAAGTTCTGTACTTAATAAGTCCCTCAGGAATTCTGGCAGAATAAATGTTCTATCCCAACCCGTAGCAATTCTCTCGTAACCAATGCCAAATGTAAACATGTCAATAGTCCCTACTCTATACTCTTGATCATCAGATATAGGCACACCCTGGATAGTAATGCTAACGATTTTATCATAAGGGATTCGGGTACTGTCATACAAGACCTCTGCTCCATCCAGTGCTATACTTCCTAATACTTTCCCTCTGAATCCGTAACCAAAGATCTTCTTCTCCTTAAATTCAGATAGCAAGCTTTGTTCCAATGTAAATCGTATGTCACTACCTTTTAACGTAAGAATACACGGATTGATGGGAGATGGACATAATTGGTGTAACATTCCCACTGTAATATTCCCTTCAGGTAGAGAACTTAGAAGTTGCCCTGTATTAACCATTGAAATTTCAGTTTTCGTAAATTCACGTAACGATTGTGCCAGCAAATTCCCGAACGGGGACTCTTGACCTGTTTCATTTAGTAGTAAAGCATGGTCTGTAACCATGATTGTTCGTTCTAAAGTCTTCTCTGCTTGCTTACGATGGATTTCTAAGGCCATAGTGATCTTATCGTCCCTAAGTATCGGATCAACGGGTATAACCCCACCCCAGACGACGCCGAATCCCCCATTAGAGTTCCGTTCCATAACTATTTTACCAACAAATTGTCCAAACTTACCAGCGCCACAAATACTAGTATTTCCGATTCGAATTGGCTCTTCAAGTAAGTGATGTGTGTGTCCACCCAGAATTAGATCTATCCCCTCTAGGTTCGTAGCAAGGTTACGATCTGTAGGGAGTCCTAAATGGGACAAGAGAATAAGTACATCGACTTGTGGTCTTAAGATTCCAATTTGTTCCTGTATTACGGCTTCAGGAGCAAGGGCCTCCCACCCAATAAGTCTATAGAACTCATCGAATGGGGCTGTTACACCAATAATTCCAATTCTAATGTGACCTTTGGTTATGATAACGTGCTTCTTCATCCAGTTTGGACAGAGTCCACTCGAGCTTTCACGAATATTACAGCACACAACAGGACACAACAGCCCGTTATAGGCTCTCTCTAACATATCTGGGGTAAACGTAAGCCCTTCATTATTACCAATTGTAATGGCATCATAATTCGTTAAATTAATAATGTCTGTATTGACTTGCCCAACACTACCTTCTGTTTCTACAGCCATACGATCCATATGATCACCTATATCTAACAGAAGAAGGGAACTGTCTGAGGCAAGACTTCTCTCCCCATTAATCACTCCCGCAATGGAACTCACCATTTCAAAATGACTATGAATGTCATTGGTATGTAGAATGGTTAGTCTTTCTTTCTGATTCAGTGACATCCTGACTCTCCCCCTTCTCTCTTTATGTCAAAATACAATTCATGCAATTAACCAACCAATCAGTTATTGGTATCTAGTGCTTAATCATAACATTTCCTTATTGATTGTGGTATATTGAAGGAAATAACCAACAATTCTGAGGTGCATAATTATGAACATAAAGATTAGACTTTTTGCTGGACTAGCTGAATTAATGAACCGTTCTGTACTCGACTTCGCAATAGATGAGTTACCTATTTCTGTCGATCAATTAAAAAAACTAATATCTACCACCTACCCAGAGGCAGCATCTCAAGTATCCGTCTCTTTCTTCGCTGTCAATGAAGAATATGCTACAGGCGAAATGATGATTACGCTTGATGATGAAGTTGCTCTAATTCCCCCAGTATCTGGAGGAGATGGCCAGAAATCAGTACGAGAAACTAGTTCCAATGGATTATATGTCATTACAGAAGAACCACTCTCTTTAGATGAAGTATATTCTAAAGTGCTCCATAACAATCATGGTGCTACTCTTGCATTCGTTGGTACGACGCGAGAAATGACCGGTGACACTCGAACCGTTCATTTAGAATATGAAGCCTATATCCCTATGGCATTATCGTATCTGGAGAAGATAGGAACGGAATTGAATAACCGTTGGCCCGGCACACTCTGCGCTATTTCGCATAGAATCGGAAAAGTTGATATAAAAGAAGTCAGCGTAATTATAGCGGTTTCTTCCGCACACCGAGATATCTGTTATGAGGCTAGTCGTTATGCTATTGAGAACTTGAAGCAATCCGTTCCAATATGGAAGAAAGAACTATGGGAAGACGGGCAGAAATGGAAAGGATACGATAAACAAGAGTCCTGGGACCCGTATTTGAGTTAAAATCGTTGTAAATCCATATTTTTCTTGTTATGATAGATGAAACATTTATGAGAGTGCCTGTAACAGATTTAAAGCCCGGTGATATTTTGCAAGCAGATACGTATAGTGATAAAGGCCTACATGTGATGAAAAAATTCACCGAATTAAGATCAGCTGAAATTAGAATACTTGTTCAGCATGGATTTGATTATGTAGATATTCATTCGCCCGCTAAAACGAACCGTATCATAGATAGCCCAAAGTCAGAGGAGTTTCTCGCTAAATCTAAACCACATTTAGCAAACGCCATTGATGGGTTCGAGAATATATTCTTGGAAGCTATAAGTAGCGGTAAAGTAAATAATAGTATGGTTGACGACATCATGCATCCTCTGGTCGATCAATTGACTGCCCAGACGGATGTTGTCTCTTTACTAATAGCTCATGATTTTAAAGATGATTATACCTATCAACACTCTATGCAAGTAGGTATGTTATCTTATTACATTGCAAATTGGTTAGGTTACACTAAGGACGAGGCTTATGTAGCTGGTAAAGCAGGTTATTTACACGATATCGGTAAATGTAGAATCTCTACTGAACTCCTTAATAACAGGTAAAAACAGGTAAATTAACGTACGAAGAATTTGAGGAAATAAAGTTACATACTACGTATGGTTACGAAATTATTCGCAATTCATCATTAGATGAGGTATCTGCCTTAGTTGCTCTCCAACATCACGAACGTGATGATGGCAGTGGCTATCCTCAGAAATTAAATGAGCACAATATTCACCCCTTCTCACGGATGGTCAGATTGGAACAATTATCATGACGAATCCTGCGGATTCATTCCGTCTCCTGATTCAGATTGATAACGAGTTCTTAGACCTTTCCATCGAACGAACTCTATCGATTGGAAAAGTATTTATGTGAGTGCATACAAAAAGGGCTGTCCAAGCCATGAAAATGGCTTGGACAGCCCTTTTGTTTTTATAGGATAAAGTTAGATGTTCGTGAGAGATCACTCCACGAACGGACCATTGGTCCAATCGCTGTGGTCTGCCATATCGAAATTGTAAAAAATGTAGGACACTCTATGGCTTGGGACTCCCATATTCATTGAAAATCAGCCATTAATTCATCAACAATTCCTTTAACTGTTTTCTTTTCTTTAATTACATCAATCGCTGTATTTACAGATATGATACCTTCTGAAATTTGCCCATCCAGCATTCCTGTACGAAGACCGCCACGCTTATTAATTTCTTGTTCAACCTCGTCACTAGATTTCCCACTGTTATACATTTTTGCCAATTCCACCGCTGATTTCGTAGGAGTAGATCGTTGTACTCCTGAAACAAGTAGTAAGTCTTCAGATTTAGAATTGATAATGTCTTGTTTAGCTTCTTCAGAAGCAGGATTCTCTTCAGATACAATAAAACGAGTTCCTACATAGACTCCTTCAGCTCCAAGTGCGAAAGCAGCTCGTACACCACGAATATCATTAATTCCCCCTGCAGCAATAACTGGGATGTTAACCACATCTACAATAGTTGGTACGATAGAGAACGTTCCAATTTGGCGTTGTGGGATATGTCCTCCCTCGTCATATCCTGTAGCAACAATTAAATCAACGCCGCACTCTTCTGCCTTTTTTGCGGAAGCAACGGATGGTGTTAACTCTCTAAAGATGATAATACCACCACGATCTTTTATTTCTTTGAAAATATTTCTATTCACTTCTCCGATTGCTACAATGATTTTTACGTTTTCTTCAAAAGCAACATCAAGTGCTCTTCTTACATAAATATTATCTTTCTCCATACCATCTGACGGAGAATACATATTAAGACCGAATGGTTTATCCGTTAACTTTTTAATTTCTCTAATCTCACTTCTAAGTCCATCTTCTAAAGATACTGTTTCATCTTTCGCATGTGGACCCGCATTAAATCCTAAGACACCTAATCCACCCGCTTCAGAAACCGCAGCTACAAATTTAGCATTTGTTAGCCAATTTAGTGGCGCTTGAATAATGGGATATTTTATTCCTAAGATGTCCTCCACTCTTTTGTTTGTTGCTATATTCATTTCTTTCACCTCACGTTTTATTTTGTGTAACATGACATTACCCAGTTGCACCAACCACTGTCACCTTCTTAGATACTAAAAGACGAACTTAAAAAGTTCGCCTCCTTGTTAAGAGAAAAATCTGAATCGGCACGAAATCGGCACGAACAATTTCCCTCGCTATTCAAACGGGTCATAACGTTGTTACACCAACGCTTTTTTAGAGACTTAACCGATAGACCCTTCCATCTCGAACTTGATGAGACGGTTCATTTCAACGGCGTACTCCATTGGAAGTTCTTTTGTGAACGGTTCGATGAAGCCCATAACGATCATTTGTGTAGCTTCTTCTTCTGTTAGACCACGACTCATCAGATAGAAGAGTTGTTCTTCTGACACTTTCGATACTGTAGCTTCATGCTCCAATGTAATGTTATCATTCATGATCTCATTATATGGAATCGTATCGGATGTAGATTGGTTATCTAGGATCAATGTATCACACTTGATATTGGATTTAGCACCTTCTGCTTGACGTCCGAAGGAAGCTAGACCACGATAAGTTACCTTACCACCATGTTTACTGATTGATTTAGATACAATCGTAGAGGTTGTGTCTGGCGCTAAGTGGATCATTTTAGCTCCTGCGTCCTGATGTTGGCCTTTACCTGCAATCGCGATGGAAAGAACCATTCCCTTAGCCCCACGACCCTTAAGAACAACAGAAGGATATTTCATCGTCAATTTGGAACCAATATTACCATCTACCCATTCCATTGTTGCATTCTCTTCTGCTACAGCACGTTTCGTAACTAGGTTGTAGATATTTGGCGCCCAGTTCTGAATCGTTGTATAACGTACACGTGCGTTCTTCTTACAGATGATTTCTACAACGGCACTGTGTAGAGAATTCGTGCTGTATATTGGAGCTGTACAGCCTTCTACATAGTGAACATGGCTATCTTCATCTGCAATAATCAATGTACGTTCGAATTGTCCCATATTCTCGGAGTTAATACGGAAGTATGCCTGTAGAGGCATTTCACATTTCACACCTTTTGGAACATAGATGAAACTTCCTCCGGACCATACAGCACTGTTCAAAGCAGAGAATTTATTATCTGTCGTTGGAATAACAGTACTAATATATTCTTTAACGATTTCCGGATGTTCTCTAAGAGCTGTGTCCATATCCATGAAGATAACACCTTGAGCTTCAAGGTCAGACTGCATGCTGTGGTAAACAACTTCAGATTCATACTGTGCCGATACTCCAGCTAGGAACTTCTGTTCTGCCTCAGGGATTCCAAGCTTATCAAAAGTTTCTTTGATTTCAGACGGAACTTCCTCCCATGTCTTTCCTTGCTTATCAGAAGCTCTAACGAAATATTGGATATCGTTGAAATCTAGATCATCCATATTGCCACCGAAATTAGGCATTGGCATTTTCTCGAATTGTTCTAATGCTTTCAGACGGAAATCAAGCATCCATTCTGGCTCATCTTTGATCCGGGAAATTTCCATTACAATTTCACGTGTTAGACCTTTTCCTGTTTTGAAAATGGACTCATGTTCGTCACGAAACCCATATTTATATTCTTCAATTTCTGGGGACTTCTTAGCCATGTTATTTCAACTCCCTATCATTTTTTGTTGAACTGTTCCTCATCAATCACTTTCCGTAATGCATTCCAAGAGAGCGTTGCGCATTTAATGCGTGCAGGGAACTTATTTACACCCGATAAGGCTTCGATATCTTCATATTCATCAAATTGAACATCTTCACCCAACATAAGCTGTGAGAAACGTGCAATCATTTCTTGTGCATCTTCCAACGTCTTACCCTTCACTGCTGCAGTCATCATCGAAGCTGAAGACATACTGATGGAACATCCATCACCGGTATATCTGGCATCTTCAACAACGCCATTATTGACCTTAAGCTGCAATGTGATCTTGTCGCCGCATGTAGGATTATTTAAGTCCACTGTTATAGCGCCATCTTCGAACTTACCTTTGTTACGTGGATTTTTATAATGATCCATAATTACCTGTCGATATAAATCATCAAGTTGCATCGCCAAAATACTCCTTTGTCTGGATTAAGGCACTGATAAGACGATCAACATCATCTTGTGTATTGTATAAATAGAAGCTGGCACGAACCGTTGAATTCACATTCAGCCAGCGCATAAGTGGCTGGCAACAATGATGTCCCGCGCGAACGGCTATACCACTTGCATCAAGAACGGTAGCTACATCATGAGGATGAACATCACCAAGATTAAAGGTTACAAGTCCAACTTCACGCGTACTAGGACCATATAAAGTAATTCCCTTAATTTCTGATAATCGATTCATGGCATAAGCCGCCAATTCTTTCTCATGGCGTTCAATATTATCCATGCCGACATCATTTAGGAAATCAATAGCTGCACCTAGTCCAACAGCTCCCCCTATAATAGGGGTTCCGCCTTCGAACTTCCAAGGTAGTTCTTTCCATGTTGAATCGTAGAGACCTACTTCATCAATCATTTCTCCTCCGAATTCAACCGGCTCCATGAACTCCAGCAGTGCCTTCTTACCGTAAAGTACACCGATTCCGGTTGGACCACACATTTTATGAGAAGAGAATGCATAGAAATCACAATCTAAGTCTTGAACATCTACTTTCATATGCGGCGTACTTTGTGCACCATCCACCACGATAATAGCACCATGACGATGGGCAATTTCTGCTATTTCTTTCACGGGATTCACGACTCCCATGACATTGGATACATATGCAATCGATACAATTTTAGTCTGCGCTGTTACTGATTTCTCAACTTCAGCCAGATCCACTGATCCATCCGGTTGCAAAGTAATATATTTGAGCGTAGCACCCGTAGCTTTAGCTACTTGCTGCCACGGAATAAGATTACTATGATGTTCCATAGGTGTGATCACAATCTCGTCGCCTTCATGACATACAGCACGAGCATACGATGCTGCAACCATATTCAATGCTGACGTCGTTCCCCGAGTAAAGATAATCTCTTGCGTACTTCGGGCATGAATGAAACGAGCCACTTTCTCGCGAGCACCTTCATATGCATCTGTAGCACGGCTACCGAGAGTATGCACTCCACGATGCACGTTCGCATTGTCCCATTCATAATAATGCTGCAGAGCGTCAATAACTACACGAGGCTTCTGTGAAGTAGCTGCGCTATCCAAATACACTAATGGATGACCATTGATCTCCTGCTGCAAAATTGGGAACTGCTCCCGCACGTTTAAATTCATCGTCCTAACTTCCTTTCAACAAGCGATTGAAGTTGAGTCCGTAACGCTTCAAGAGGAATCTGAGATACTACTGGAGCTAAGAAACCGTAAATAATTAGAGCTTCTGCTTCTGTACGAGAAATACCACGAGACATGAGGTAGTAGACTTGCTCTGGATTCACTTGTCCAACGGATGCAGCGTGTCCCGCAGTTACATCATCCTCATCAATCAGAAGAATTGGATTCGCATCTCCACGTGCTTTTGGACTAAGCATTAGTACTTTCTCTGTCTGTTGTCCGTCAGCTTTGGAAGCACCTTTCTCAATCTTCGTAATACCGTTAATGATCGCTGTAGCTTGTTCACGCATAACAGCACGTGTAATCATCTGACTAGGAGTGCTCTTACCGAAATGTTGCGCTCTAGTCGTATAATTAAGTTTCTGTGATCCTGAACCAACCGCGATAATCTTCGAATCTGAAGATGATCCATTACCTTTGAGGATTGAATTCGTATCACTCATGGTATTCCCGTCATTCATCTCACCGACGATCCATTCAATGACACCATCGTTCTCAACAATAGCACGACGATAGCTTAATTCAGTCACATTACTGCTCATTTCATGAACGGTTGCATAACGAACCTTAGCTCCAGCTTTAACAAATACTTCAACAGAACTATTATGGACTAAGTCCCCTGTAAGTTCTCCTGATACATAATTGTCTACATAAGTTACAGAACTATTAGTATCCGCAATAACCAATATATGCGGCGCAAACGTTGCTTGTACTTCATCCGCTAAGAAAATAGCTTGTAGAGGTACAGTTACTTCCACATTCTTCGGTACATATAGGAAAATCCCACCGTTCCAAAGTGCAGCATGTAGAGCAGTAATCGCATTCTCGTTCTTCTCAATGGCCTTATGCAAGTAACTCTTCACTAAATCTCCGTGTTCAATAGCGGCTGTATGAAGATTCATAAAAACAACGCCTTGTTTAGCTAATTCAGCTGAAAGCTTGGTATAGACCACACCGGAATTATGCTGAACAATTAGATTTCCTTCTGCATCTTCGTCTTTAATCAATCCTTGTACAGAAGCCGGAAGGCTCTTTAAGGAATCGATTGTAGTCGTTTCTTGATAAGTACCATAAGATTGTGTGTTCCAACGATCCACTCTTGTCTTCTCAAGACGAGGAAGTTCCAATTGACTTGCTAATTCCAAGGCTTCAAGACGAAGTTCTGTTAACCAATTGGGTTCATTATTTCGTAACGATGTCGCTTTTAAACTTTCGGTATTCACCGGAAGAATGGTTTGTGTTGTCATATCTTTGTCCTCCTCCCGTTATATTTACGCTTGACCTACTGTTTCGTCTTCAATGCCCAATTCTTCTTTAACCCAGTCGTAACCTTCAGCTTCTAGACGTTCAGACAACTCAGGACCACCAGATTTCACAATAACACCTTGCATCATAACGTGAACAAAATCAGGTTTGATGTAGTTCAATAGACGTTGGTAATGGGTAATCACTAAGAAACCACGGTCTTCGCTTCTCATAGCGTTAACGCCATTGGCTACAATTTTAAGTGCATCTATATCAAGACCTGAGTCAATTTCATCCAAAATAACAAGTTTAGGATCTAACATCATCATTTGTAGAATTTCATTACGTTTCTTTTCCCCACCAGAGAAACCTTCATTCAAATAACGGTGTAGGAATTCAGGGTTCATATCAAGTTCTTTCATCTTCGCTTCCATTTGACGGATGAATTTGATAAGTGAAATTTCGCTTCCTTCTTCACGACGTGCATTGATGGCACTACGAAGGAAATCGGAGTTCGTTACACCGCTGATTTCACTTGGATATTGCATACCAAGAAATAGTCCAGCACGTGCACGTTCATCAACTGCCATCTCAAGAACATCTTCACCGTTCAACAATACTTTTCCAGCCGTTACTTCATACTTAGGATGTCCCATTAGAGCAGAAGCCAATGTACTCTTACCTGTACCGTTTGGACCCATGATTGCGTGGATTTCTCCACCTTTCATTTCCAGGTTGATCCCTTTCAATATTTCTTTTCCTTCGATTGATGCTTTAAGTCCTTCAATGACGAAATTTGTAGTCATTTTTATTATTCCCTCCGGTATTCTGATATTTGTTCTGTAACTATATTTGAAATGGAGTGACTCTCCAATTTCAAGCATGAGTAATGTTGTTTATACTTATTCTAAACTAAATCCATTTGATTCTCAATGATTCTCATTAATTTTATACGAAAGAACATTTTTATCAACCCTATTCGTCAATGACCGTTTAGCAAAAAAAGGCATCTTATAAGTAAAATGGGCTTGGCTGAGATTTCAGCCAAGCCCATCTTCTATAAATATGCGCTATATTTAGCGAAATTATCCTAATAAAGAACGCAACATCCACATATGTTTCTCCAAGTCACCTTTGATCGTAATCAACAGATCTCCTGTCACATGGTCATGAGAATTCTCCGCAAGATCAATTCCTTCTTCAAGTTCTTCTGCAACGGTTGCAAAGTCTTCAATCAGATTCTGCACCATTTTACTTGCATCTTCTTTACCGTCAGCTTCTTGAATTGTTGTAATGTCTAGGAATTCTTTCATTGTTGCAACTGGACTTCCTTTGATGGTCAATAGTCGTTCAGCAACCTCGTCCATTTTTAACGTAATATCGTTATACAATTCTTCGAATTTCACATGTAATGTAAAGAACTTATCTCCGCGTACATACCAATGATAGTTATGTACCTTCACATATAGAACATTTAAGTTCGCAACTTGTTGATTTAGAACCTGTTCTAATGTTGTTTTTTGAGTAGCTGAAGTTGTTTTTGCCATGATAAATCCCTTCCTTTTCTATTAATATGGTATAAACCTGTCTGTATACTAAATGACAAGCAAGTGACCTGCATTAGGATGTCGTTATTAGTGAATCTCGGATATTTCGTTGCCCGCTTGCTTATCTATACTTTACCCCCTTTACCCATGTGATGAAACATCAAACGTCACGTTTCATTTAAATAAATGTACAAATTATGTCTAAATTCCGTTATACTAAATTATACCCAGTTAACAAGTAGGGATAACGTTATTTTAAACTCGCCGGAGGTGAATCCGTTTGTCCACATATCATCCCTTGAATAATGAGGAAGCTATCGCTTACGTCCAGGAAATACCTAATTTCTTCTCTGATAAATCCACTCTGGTTTGTCGTGAAATAGGAGACGGAAATTTGAATTTAGTATTTCACATTACCGACGCAAACACCGGTAAGAGTATCATTGTCAAACAAGCTCTTCCTTATGCAAAAGTCGTAGGTGAATCTTGGCCATTATCTTTAGATCGCGCTAGAATCGAACGAGAAGCACTCCAGAAACAATATTCACTCTGTCCAGGACGCGTCCCTCAGGTCATTGCTTATGATGAAGATCTTGCACTCACCGTCATGGAAGACTTAAGTGATCACATGATTATGCGACAAGGTTTAATTAATGGAGAGGAATACCCTCTATTTGCTGAACATATCGGAGAGTTCCTTGCTACTTCACTATTTTACACATCAGATCTATACCTAAATCCCGTTGCAAAAAAAGAACAATCCAAGAAATTCATCAACCCAGACTTATGTAAAATTACGGAGGATTTGATCTTTGAGGATCCTTATCATATCTCAGAACACAATAATTATCCCTATTACATTGAAGATGAAGCTCAGAATTTACGTGACAATTTGGACCTTCATTTAGAGATAGCTTTGCTAAGAGAAAAGTTCCTAACCCAATCTCAAGCGCTTATTCATGGTGATTTACATACCGGCAGTATTTTTATTACCCCAACATCCACAAAAGTCATTGACCCGGAATTTGCCTATTATGGTCCGATGGGTTTCGATATTGGTGCTGTACTAGCTAATCTAGTTCTAAATTATGTTGCACAACCCGGTTGGAATGATACGGAGTCCGCAGTTCTAGCGAAGGAAGCACAACTGCTACTTATGATTGAGAACGTCTGGAGAGAATTCGAATCTAAGTTCAGGACATTGTGGAATTCAGATATACAAGACCTAATGGCACGCACTCCGGGATATCAAGATATGTACGTTACACGGGTTTTTCAGGATACAGTTGGATTCGCTGGTTGCAAAATGATTCGACGCATTGTAGGGTTAGCTCACGTTGCTGATATCGATACGATCGTAAATGACGAATTGAAAGAGGCTGCACAGCGTAAGGCTCTAGCTATTGGGAAACAACTCATTCTAAATCATCGTCAACTATCTTCTGTTGAAGAATTGTTACGGATCATACAAGAAACGATTCCAACACCTACTAGACAAGGAGCTACAACATGAATCCGACAGATACTTCTGAACCTCTATCTTCTCTAACATGGAGAGACAATCATCTCGTTCTTCTAGATCAGAGATTACTTCCTGAATCCATTGTTATGTTGGACCTTTATACCCCAGAAGGAGTCTGGGATGCCATACATACGATGAAAGTACGCGGTGCTCCAGCGATTGGTATTGCAGCTGCATATGGTGTCGTTCTAGGAACTCAGATTTCCCTGGACAGCGACAACCCTAGTGAACCCACTAATGACGATCCAAATACGTGGTTGAATCATGTTCTTAAGGTTAGCCATTATCTAGCAACCTCACGGCCAACGGCTGTGAATCTTTTCTGGGCGCTAGATCGCATGAAGAATAGAGCAACAGAACTTACCCAAGAAGGACATACCATTGATGAACGGAATCAAGCACTTCTTGCTGAAGCACAAGCAATTCAATTAGAAGATGAAGAAGTATGTCGTCTGATTGGTGAACATGCACTCCCATTATTCCATGATGGTATGGGCGTACTAACCCATTGTAATGCTGGTGGGCTCGCTACTGCGAAATACGGTACGGCACTTGCTCCAATGTATCTTGCCCATGAACAAGGAATTCACTTAAAAGTGTATGCTGATGAGACTCGCCCTGTTCTTCAAGGCGCAAGACTTACCGCATTTGAACTACAACAAGCTGGAGTTGATGTTACACTTATTTGCGATAATATGGCTGGAATGGTGATGGCCAAGGGCTGGATCCAAGCTGTCATCGTCGGTACAGACCGAGTTGCTGCAAACGGAGATGTAGCGAATAAGATTGGCACTTACAGTGTAGCTGTACTAGCCAAAGCACATGGAATTCCCTTTTATGTAGCTTGTCCTCTTTCTACCATTGATTTAAATACCGAGACAGGTGAAGAGATTCCGATTGAAGAAAGACCTGCTGAAGAAATAACCGAAGGATTCGGCAAACGAACTGCACCTCAAGATATCAAAGTGTACAACCCTGCATTTGATGTCACTCCTAACGAATATGTAACAGCTATTATTACGGAAAAAGGGATCATCCAAGCACCTTACAAAGAAAATTTAGCTGCTATTTTTTCGAAATAACCCATACACATCTTCATTCAGCATAAAAGACCAATTCGCCTTGACGAATTGGTCTTTTGAATGTGACCAGGTTACACCATTTTCAGTAAAGCTTCTCTTCCCGTAATTCCTTGGGTAATACCCAACTTCTCTGCTTCATAAGTAACAGATTCAAGGGGTGCATCCAATAGCTCTTGAAGCGTTTTTACACCAACAGCTCTTCCAGCGATGATCTGACGATCAGACAGTCGTGTATTCAACAATCCAACATCCAGAGCACCACGAACGAGATAACGTATCAAGAAACCCCATGCCTACAGCGTATTCGAACATCTTATGACCCTGGAATCACAATGCGGTCACAATGTAATCATTTCTTCAATCGTGTTTGCTAGTTCGAGTTGCATACTAGGTATCACATGACTGTAAACATCTAGCGTGATACTAGACTTTGAATGTCCCAGTCGCTCGGATATGATCTTCACGTTCACATTTCGCTGAATCAGCATTGTTGCATGCGTATGCCTCATATCATGAAAGCGAATATGAGGTAACTCCGCTTCTTTAACATCTTTCAACCAAGTCTTTGTTAAGTTAGAGGGGTAAATCGTCTTCCCATTCTTTAAGTTGAATATTACGATATCTATATCTTCAAATGCTGGACCAAGTCTCTGTTTGAGTGCTTCGTAAGCCTTTCGCTGTCTTCGTAGTACTTCAACTAATTGTGAAGGAATAGATATCGTTCTATTCCCTGATATCGTCTTCGCTCCATGACTGAGACTTTTCCCATAGTGAGTTAGCGTCTGGTTTATAGCTATTGTTTTCTTCTCGAAATCAATATCCTTCCATCTCAATCCCAGAATCTCTCCTTGTCTCATTCCAGCTAGTAATGCCAGAGCATAAACACAGTAGTATCTTCTTGTTCTAGTGAAATTCAAGAAATGGTTTACTTGATCAAGGGTCCATACGTTTAGTTCTCGTTTCAACTTTTTTGGTAAAGTAACCTTCCTCATATTATTTTCTTTCATATATTTGTAAATAATGGCTGTGTCTAAAGCTTGCTTTATTAACGTTGCCACCCGCTCAATAGTGTTTCTAGCGTAGCCATCGTCATGCATACCTTTAATAAATTTTTGGCAAGTCAACGGGTCTAAGTGTTGTAGCTTGATGTCACCAATGCGAGGAATAATATGATTCTTCAAAACCAATTGATTATTGTAAAAGGTTGTATCATCGCATTCCAATTTCCTCACATGATCTAGCCAATAAGTCATAAAAGGGCCTACTTTTTGCTGATTGTTCTGCACATATTCATCATTTTGCACTTCTTTTTGTAAACTGATCATTGCTTTATTGGCCTCACGTTGCGTATCGAAGCCTCTTCTTCTTACCTGTTTTCGTTTTCCTCCCACGTAGTAGTCGAAGACGAAGTCCCACTTTTTTGTCGTTGGGTTTCTAGTAGGTGCAGCCATCCTACAATCCCCTCCATTCTTATGACCAAATGATACGGAGTCAGATCTGACTTATTTTCTAAATCAGTCATCTCTCCTATCCTCACCTTTAAGCCACTTATCAAGGACCTCTTCATGAACATACTGGCGTTTACCAACCTTCACAACATATAACTCTCCGCTGTCCATAATGTCATTAACAGTCTCTCTTCCAAATCCTGTTCTCGACATGATCTCTCTAATACCAAGTAACACTTTCTTATCTTTCACTTCCATACGATCACCTCTGATTTACTTCTATGTATTCATGAATTTGTCCGATACCACATTAATTATAGGTACCTGAAATGCAGTTTTCTTAACCTCTATTACGTAAAAAAAGAAGGTACACCAATCCCGTGAATACACACGGGAACAGGATACCTTCTGATTTTATTATTTATGAAAGAGATCTGTTCTTTTTCTTCAAATGTTATTCGATCGCTTCCCTCTTACTTCTTAAATCTAGATTTAAAAACCACAATTAAACCTCCAATGCAAATTCCAGTTAAAGCCATACCCGCAACAAAAAATACCGAATTCATCATGCTGTACACTCCCCATTTTTGATGTTATATATAAATATAATTTTAATTTTCGTTATCACTAGTAGGTTATTTTACCACACCTTTAATGTCAATAAACTTAGATGTCATTTAAGATTTCATGTGGTCTCAATTGCATTCACTAAATCACAGATTCGGTCACAATAAAGAGTGAATCCCACTTTATTTCACTTTTAGATCATAAATTTAAATGGATAATGAGCAATAACCCTAAAGCTTGTCCTAAATGGATTCCATCATGAAGTAATCAATGTTTATCAACCTTCCCAGAAATAACATATATGATGTGCACCACACATGATATAACCCTTAGAAGTATTAATGGTTAAGAGTGTAGTTTTGGGAAGTTTTACTTCAACTCCAGTCACAGTTATCCCCTCGATAATGATGGGCACAATATTAATTATGGTAGACACCTCCTCTAATCTGTCTCAACATTATGTGTATGCAATCTAAGACAAGAGAGTGTCTTAGACAAAACTGCGTAATTTGTCGAATTATGTACTTTTTCCACTTTAGTCCTACGACATTAGGACTATATTTATTTCCATTTTAATGGTATAGTTGATAACATAGGTAACATTTCACTGATAAGCTGGAGGAATTATGAATAAACAACAAATTTACGAGAACAATGGATATTTATTCAACGTCGACATATTGATCAAAGATGATTCCAGCGCTCAAGCTCTTCAATTGTTAATTGAAATCCTGAACGGAAACAACCAAGTTATGGATTTCAAAATTCAGTCTGGAATTACCTTAGGCGAGACTATAGATAAACTTCTTCAATCCAAGAATAAGGTCGCCATTCCTAAAAATGAATTGTTAAGCTCCCAGCTTTCTGAAAGTAACAATAGTAATACAAATAAAAAAGACTTAGTTCAAGCGTCCTCTCCTGCTAAAGCATCCACTACAACAAACAAGAACAAACAACAGTCAACATCAGAACATCCCAAAGATCCCCGAGCATGGATTAAATCTTGTATTAAAGACAATCGTCTCGTACGTCTAACTGCCAATCGGCAAGGTCAACATTTAGACATTCCATGTCGAATATTAAATTTCGATGAAGAACAACAATATATTAACGTGTACCATGTGGACGAGAAGCAAGTATATTCGTTTAAGCTTAACGAAATTGACTCTTTTACGGATAAATAGGAT
Organism: Paenibacillus sp. Y568; assembly: GCF_059445545.1. NCBI lineage: Bacteria > Bacillati > Bacillota > Bacilli > Caryophanales > Paenibacillaceae > Paenibacillus > Paenibacillus sp. Y568. The sequence continues at coordinate 11,278 of NZ_JCAIUM010000007.1, read as the reverse complement.
GAATAAACTCTTCATTTAACTCTCATCATGGATAAAAGAAAGAGGATCCTTGAGGGTCCTCTTCTTTAAGATTATACTTTCTTGGATTGTAAGAAAGCTGAGAAATAGCATAACCAGCCCGCGATGAATGCTACACCACCAAGAGGTGTAATAGCCCCTAGCACTTTAATTCCAGTGATACTTAACACATAAAGACTGCCCGAGAACAATATAATCCCAACAATTAATAACCAACCTGCCCATTTGAGGCTCTTTGACTCACCCCATTGACCAACCGTCAAGCTTATCAATAGAAGTCCAAGTGCGTGAATCATATGATAATGAACCCCTGTTTCGTATACCCCTAATGCATCTTCACCTATTCTTGACTCTAATAAGTGCGCCCCAAAAGCCCCAATCCCTACAGATAGAGCCATCAAAATCGCTCCCCATTTAGCAAATGTCCTTTGCAACTTCTTTCAGCTCCTTCATCATATATCAGTTATTCTTACGCTATAATACCTCATCCCCCACACCTTTACCACTTCATAGCTTTCAGGTCACAATATAACAATCCTTGATTTTTCTATTCAAATATGGAAAAGTAATAGTATTGTGAATATTTCTAAGAGGAGGAACAACCATGCATTCAAACGAACCACAGCAACCATCTGGTACAGAAGGATCATTCTTTAACCCGATCCTTTCAGATCCACCTGTTATTGTAAAGCATTCGGGTCCCGGAATTGCATCTTTTGTACTAAGTATGGTCAGCCTGTTAGGTTACATTGTATCTGTCGCCTTAATTGGCGCCCTCATCTCACCCATTTTAGATGTTGAAAGTAACGCCTTAGCTACCAACGACAATATAGTACAGAAATTGGGAATTGCAGTCTTAGTGGTCATCTTATTCATTCTAATGAACGTAATTGGCTTAATTCTGGGGATTGTTGGAGTATCACTTAAAAATAGAAAGAAAATATTCGCAATACTAGGTTTAATTCTTAATGGTGTTATTTTATTAAGCATAGCCTCGTTTTTTGTTATTTCTGTCATTAGTTCAACTACTTAAAGAAACACGAATGTAAAAGGGAGATTACTATAATATGCCATCCATTAAAATATTTGCTGACAGTACTAGTGATCTGCCTACGTCTTGGATTGAGGAATACAACATCGGCATTGTTCCGTTATATGTTGTATTTGGAGAAGAGTCCCTGAGAGATGGAATAGACATCACTCCTGTTGATCTCTATCAGAGAGTCAATGAAAGTGGAGAATTGCCTAAGACAGCAGCCCCTTCGCCGGCTGACTTCATGAGAGCCTTCAACCCGTACATAGAACAAGGGGATCAGATTCTTTTTATAAGCCTCTCTTCAGAACTATCCTCCACATACCAGAATGCCCTCATTGCAGCAGGTGAATATCCATCTGACCAGATCGCAGTTATTGATTCATTGAACTTATCATCTGCCATTGGACTTTTAGTGAAGAAAGCAGCTATAGCAGCTCAAGCAGGACAGTCATTGCAAGACATTGTAACTCTTCTCGAGTCTGTGAGACCTGAGATTGAAGCGGAGTTCGTTGTTGATACCCTAGAATATCTCTACAAAGGTGGACGTTGTTCTGGCATGCAGAACATCATTGGTAGCCTACTAAAGATTCGTCCAATCATTAAAGTAGCCGAAGGTAAAATGACACCTACGATTCGAGTCCGCGGTAAACGTGAAAAGGCTATAGAACAACTCTTACAAAATGCGATAGACAAGAAAGAGCTTATGGATCAAGATCACATCCTTGTCGTTCATTCTCTCGCGGAAGAAGATGCTCTCTTCTTACAAGCAAGTCTCCAAGAGGTTACGCATGCTAAGATTGACTTATCTACTGCTGGTTGTGTTATTAGTAGCCACTGCGGACCACAAACGATCGGCATTATGTATTCGAAGCAACCTCTCACAGTGAATAACGTAGTAGTGTAAAATAAACCCCTGACGAATGAACGTCAGGGGTTTGTCATATCGATTATCGCTTTAAAATTTTATTCGCTGACAATCCAGGTCTGTAGATCATCATCCTCTATAATGCCTAACGTAACATCGGCGATGTCCGGATCTAATAACAATAGACCTTTAACATCGAACTTAATATCATCTGCATCGGCAAGGGTAAGACCCTTTTCTAGCTCGATCAGGCCTTCTATATGGTAGTATCGACCTTCTTGTAGAATACGTAAAGAATGAATATCCTTCACATGTGCTGCTTGAAGAATAATCTTTGAGATTCTTGTTTCTATCTCTAGGGGTGCTGCCACGCCAATTAGACCAATCATATTGTCGTAACCTACCTTGAATGCAACTCCAACCATAAGTAACCCGATTAGCATGGTCGTTACACCGTCCAAATAAGGTGAAGCTACGAACGAAGTGACAACGATCGCTATTAGTGCAAGTAAGGCTCCCGTCACGGCTACCATATCTTCATAGAATACAAGCCTTGTTGGGGGTGCTGAACGACTTACATTTTTAAATGCCCCAGAAACAATACCGAAGCCCTTCGCCTCAACGCGAGCCTCATGCAGGATTTCTTTCATCGCTTTAAAAAGAATAGTCCCGTCAATAATAATATTAACTAAGAGTACTCCCACACTTAACCAAAAGTATCCTCCACTCGCCACTGGATGCTGGATTAGATGAATCCCCTCGAGAATCGTCTCATACGCCATGACCGTTACGACAATGACTGCGATCATACAGAAGATGTTGATGACACGACCGAAGCCGGTTGGGAAACGTCTTGTAGGCTTTTTCTCCGAAAGGACACTACCGATAAATACAAAAGCTTGGTTAATCGCATCTGCAAAGGAATGCATAGCCGATGCAAACATTGCCCCGCTACCACTCATTGTTGCAGCAACCGTTTTAATACCCGCGAGTAATGCATTACCTGTCATAGCAATAGCAGATGATTTGTTTCCTTTTTTAACTAGCTGCCAGAGGGTTTGTTTACCTTCTGTGGATGATCCTTGTTTCATAATTCCTCCTATGGTTTGTTTTTTACGAACTAGATTCTACAATATGTACTAAAAATACCTCTCTTGGATCATACCATTTTTTCGAAAATACTGGATTATTGTTTTTTCATTCCCACTACATCATTATTTGCAATTCCGCTTTATTTTCGTTACCATCTTACTTATATCATATGCAAGAATACAGGAGGATTATAAATGTTAGAAATGAACGATGTTATGAGTCGGTGGAAGAAACACCGTGAAGTGTTACATAAACTAATTGAGCTGGATCACAGTGAGCTAGTTCAGTACAAGCCTTGGGAAGGCGGAATGAGTTATGGCGAGCTGGCTCTTCATATTGCCCTTTCTACCGAAATGTTTACTAATTCAATAGTTCGCGGCGAATTTACACCTCCTCAGTCCAAAGACGAGTGGAATACACTAGAGGATGTACGTACCCTCGTACACCGTTACACTGAATCTACGAGTTCATTGCTCTCTTCTATCACAGAAGAACATCTGCAAAAAGAAGTCACATTCTTCGGAAATACAGCACCAGCTTATATATTCCTAAGCAATGCACTCGACCATGAAGTACATCATAAAGGTCAATTATTCACCTACGCTCGTATGGGTGGTGTGACCGAACTTCCATTCTTCATGTAATATGTAGATTGATCTCTTTAAGCCAGTCCTTTGCGAACAACGTAATGGACTGGTTTTTGCTTTGTAAAAAAATAAAACTAAGTTTTCTATAATTTCATTTTTGCAATACCGCGTTCAGACCTAGTCAAAAAATGAAGTGTATGTTCTTTAAAATTGGACGGAGGTAAATTTTGAATTTCATCAATCGCGTGAGGGAGCGTCAACTTATTACGGAATAAAAGATTATTAATATGTTTAATAATTCGGATATCTTCTTGATTCATCCCTTTTCGTTTCAATCCAACGATGTTAATCCCATAAATACTTGCTCGAGTTCCATTAGCTAAAGCGTAAGGTACAATATCTTTCGTTACACCACTTACTCCGCCAATCATCGATAATTGGCCGATTTTGCAAAACTGATGAACGGCAGTGCAACCACCAATAGTCACATAATCTTCAATTTCGATGTGGCCAGCAATTTGAACGTTATTAGCAAAAACACAGTGATCTCCAATTGCTGTATCATGACCAATATGTACAAAATTCATAATGAAATTATCATTTCCTACTTTGGTTACCCCGCCTCCTTTAATCGTTCCTTTGCTGATTGTCACATATTCTCGTACAACATTATTGTCCCCAATAGTAAGATATGTTTCTTGTCCTTCGTAACTCAAATCCATAGGAATACCCCCGATAATAGCCCCTTGAAATATGCGGTTATTCTCGCCAATTGTCGTGTTGCTGCCAATTCGAACATGACTTTCAATTTTACATCCGTTTCCCACTTTTGTGTTTTTTTCAATGATAGAATATGGACCAATTTCAACGTTATTTCCGATTAATGCTGTAGGATGAATAATTGCTGTGGAATGTAACATACAGTCTGCCTCCGTTTATAATTATTTTGAGTAATAAGAATATAATCGAATCGTTTTTAGGATTAATGCGATTTGTTTCGACATAATCTTTCTTTCGTTTGTATGTAATATTATAGTTTTAATTTCAATTTTTAGGAAGTTAAAATGTAGAATACGCTACATTAGAAAATCAATAAAAAACCTTGGGAATAATCCCAAGGCCATAATAAACAATTCTAGTACTCTCAGAAATCTAACAAACTTCAAATTCAAAGGTTTTACAATAAAACATAAAAGTCTCGTCCTCTTCTTCTTTAACCTTATAGTTTATACCTTCCAATTGGGAACATTAAAGAAGAGGAAAACAATAAAACCTACTTTAGGCCTACATTTTTCGACATGAACACAACACAAAAACGCGACAAAAGTCGGATTTAACTTTTGTCGCGTATGGTAAGAAGCATTTATTTATATATTAAATTATTGATATGAAGACGGACTATTAATTTTTAAACTCGTTCCAGAATGACACATCTTCCAGTGGTAAACGAACGGATGGCCGTGCTTCTACTGCTGCTTTTCCTAAGGCAATTAACATAACGGTCTTATAACGATCGGAAATATCAAATAATTGTTTGAATTGTTCTTCGTTATAGCCACCCATAGGTACCGTATCATATCCTTTAGCTTTGGCAGCAAGCATAAGTTGCATCGAGATTAATCCACCGTCAACCAATGCGATTTCTTTCAGTTTCTCAGCACCAGCATTCGGATACGTGTTCATAGTGTTCTTCACCATCATATCTTTAATATCCGGTGTCATCACTCCTGCTTCAACCGCAAGTCCGTGAATCTTCTCGACATTCTGATAAGCTTCCAAATCGCCGATCACAGCGATGACTGCGGAAGCATCAACAACTTGTTGTTGGTTAAATGCAACCGGAAGTAATTTCTCCTTCAAACTTGGATCTTGAATAACGATAAATCTCCATGGTTGTAGATTGGAAGAAGAAGGTGCTAGAATAGCATCTGCCAGAATCTCCTTAATCTCCTCTTCTGTCATCTTCCATGTTGCATCGTACTTTCTTACTGAATGTCTTTCTCTAATAACCGTATCGAAATCCTTCTCCACCTGTAATCCATTATTCGTCATTGTAACGCCTCCATATCCATTGTTATCTATTTATGTGTTTCTGTGTAAATATAAGCACAGTTAAATCCAAAAAAATATGTTCCTCCGTATGAGGATACAAATTCGTAAACCGCATCCCCTGAATGATCCATTTACTAACTGTTACTTTATAATGTACAGTATAGAACAAACAAATAACGGCTGTCAACACTATTCTTTATGTGCTAAATCTGCGATTGTATATTTCTTGAATGTCTCCAATATATTTCGATCCACTTCATTCAGTATTTCTGTGAAATCAGCTCTAAATCGAATTCCTAATTCATTCTCACAAGTCGTATCTATCATGGCTTTATATTTCGCAGTCCCTACCTCAAGCGCAATGTATACCTCTGCCAATGTGAGTAATTTAGGATCCCTTTTCAGCAGATATCCACCCTCTCTGCCCTCACGTGTCCCTAGAATGTTCTCCCTTACCAGATTAGCTAGTATTCTTCTTAACAAGGTTGCTTCGGAATGAAGAGACTGCGCAATATAACAACTGGGACAAGTATTCCCTTGATTATTAGCTAGCACTACTAAAGCCTGTACTGCAAGACCGAATGACTTGTACTGGGGAGACCCTGTAACTCGCTCTTTTACCATCATTGATCTACCCCTTCATTTCACGCTATAATGCATCATCATTCTAACAAATGCTATAAGCTTCGTCTATATGGTTGGTCGATGCTTTCATCTGTCAGCGATAAAAGTGGTAAGTTGACGATAGATCTCCACGATCTCATCCATAGACATACGTACAAGACCACTAGATGAAGGAGCAACGAACTCATGTATTTCATCCACGACGGATTCCGGTTGGAATCCCCATCCGACCTTCGTCTTACGGCTATATTCTGTATACACTCCCTTACCTACAAAACAAGCAACCTTCGGTTGATACTTATTTAATTTAGCACGAAGAATCTCGCGTCCCTCCGCATATTCTTCACGAGTAATATCATCCATACCTCTCGTAGGTCGAGAGACAATGTTCGTGAAGCCATACCCTAATTGGAGGAGATCTCCATCCTCAGAAGGATCATATAGCCGTGGAGTTAACTCCGAACGATATAGAATTCGCCAAAAGTTATTTCTTGGATTTGCGTAGTGATGACCCACTTCCCCTGAACGGATACTCGGGTTAAACCCGATAAATAAGATAGACAGGCCATAATCTAGATGATCTGGAATTTCTGACATAAGACCCACCTTCCACAACATTTTTAATATTGTATTTGACCAAGATTGAAATAGCAAATTCCCTAACAGTTCTTCTAAATACATTACCCTTTATGAAAAAATCCAACACATAGAAAGGACCATTCCCCTTCATAAAGGAAATGGTCGGTCTGTATTCATTCATTTCTGATTGATTAGATTACTTTTCTCTTCACAACAACGAAGGGCGCACGTTCATGTCCTATTAATGTTCTATCAGGTTTGACTATAACATCCTTATCGATAATCGCATGATCAATGGACGTGTTCTCATGAATGATCCCATTCTGCATAACAATGCTATTCTTCACAGATGCACCTTTACAGATACGGACTCCACGAAATAGAATCGAATTCTCCACGGTTCCTTCAATAACACATCCGTTTGCCACCATAGAGTTACTTGTATGTCCGCCAGCAATATGTCGAGCTGGAGGCTCATCTTTTATTTTCGTATAAATAAGACCTGGCTTAAAGAACAACTCTCTCCAGATATTCGGGTTTAGAAGATTCATACTATGCCTGTAATAGCTATTCAACGTATTAATAATACCTAGATATCCTTGATACGCATATCCATATATGTTCAAACGACCAATATTCGCCCGGATCGCATCCTTCATGAGACTGTGGTGACCTTCTGCCAACGATGTTTCTATTAAATCTAGCAATAAACTCTTCTTCAGAAAGAACATTTCCATGGATACTTTATCCCCATGTGGTGATGCATTCGGTTCCCACATCGAAGTGACTTTACCTTTATCATCCATCCCAATTCGAGTAGAGAATGAGTCAATATCGCTTGAGTCCTTATACAATATGGTGATATCCGCCTTAGTATCATTGTGGAATTCCTGTAATCCATTGAAATCAATATTGCAGACCATATAACTACGAGAGATCAACACATACTCCTCACTACTTCGATGTAGATAATCTCTATGTGCATTTAATGTATGTAAATCCCCATGGGTTGAGTCTAGCCCTTCTTTCATAGGAGGAAGAATAAATAAACCTGATCTTTTACGATCTAGATCCCATTCTTTCCCTGACCCTAAATGATCCATTAATGAGCGATATTTCGTGTGTGTGAATATGCCCACATTTGTTATACCGGAATTAACCATACTTGATAAAATAAAATCAATGAGACGGTACCGTCCCGCAAATGGAACAGATGCGATATTCCTGTGATACGTTAGCTCTTCTAACTGATCTGGTTCATTCACCATATTTATAATTCCCATCACATTCTTCATATCCCCATCTGCTCCTTTACGGTTAGAAACTCTGAAGGAATAGATTCATGGTTACCTACTAGCGTGACTTCCTCACTATCAGGTGAGCCCACAACACTACCATCCCCAATGATGGATCCCTCACCAACGATGGCCTTATAGATCGTGACATTCTCTCCAATTTTAGCGTTAGGCATAATAACAGAATCGGTAATAACGCTCCCTTTTCCAATCTCAACACCATAGAACAAGACGGAATGGTTCACTTCCCCGAATACAATGCAACCTTCATTCACCAGGGAGTTAGAAATAACTGCGGATTCAGCGATATATTGTGGTGGTTGATTCGGATTAAGTGAGTAGATTCGCCATTTGCGATCATGTAGATTCAATGTTGTCTCATCATCTAATAGATCCATATTCGCTTCCCATAAGCTATCAATGGTCCCAACATCTTTCCAATATCCTTCGAAAGGATAAGCTGTTAACTGTATGCCATCCTCTAACATGGCAGGAATAATATCTTTACCGAAATCATGACTTGACTTCGATTGGGCCGCATCATTCTCTAAGTATTGCTTCAGTGTCTTCCATGTGTAAATATACACGCCCATAGAAGCAAGATTACTTGTAGAATCTTCTGGTTTCTCTTTGAAATCAGTCACTTTATGGTTGTCATCCACACTTAGAATTCCAAATCGATTGACTTCTTTCCACCTTACACCAATGACAGCGATGGTGGCATCTGCCTTCTGTTCTTTGTGAAAACGTAACATGCGCTCATAGTCCATTTTATAAATATGATCTCCGGAAATAATGAGGACATATTCAGGGTTGTATTGTTCAATATAATCCATGTTCTGATAGATGGCATCTGCCGTTCCTTTGTACCAATCTCCACCTTTTCGCTTGATAAATGGTGGAAGAATAGATACGCCACCTTCTTTTCGATCCAAATCCCATGGCTTCCCAATCCCGATATAGCGATTCAATGCTTGAGGATGATATTGCGTTAAGACACCCACTGTATCTATACCTGAGTTCGTGCAATTGCTAAGCGTGAAGTCAATAATACGGTACTTACCTCCAAAGAATACCGCAGGTTTAGCAATCTTCTTAGTCAACTTCCCTAAACGTTTACCCTCGCCTCCAGCTAACAGCATGGCAATACATTCTTTATTCTTCATCACATGACCCTCCCTCTCAAGAAACGAATGCTTGTCTGGCTTATCACAGCCATCTGAGTACGTCCCTATTGAATAACCTATGAGATCAATACGAGCTTTGCAGGAAAGATAGATATGACTAACTAAGCTTGTTCTCGTCTTAAGATCATTCTATGTGCATTGATTGATGTTAAGTTTCTTCGACTTAAGATCATTCTATGTATATGAAAAAGTGGACATGAATATGTCTGGCAGTGTGTATTTCTCCTGCCAGACATATTTTTGCATATATACGCTATTCCTCTGTGGAGGGTCTATGATTAGAGCGTCTAAGATTCTGTTTGAGATGGGGTGACTTGACGGTTCGTCATTCTTGATCTCACAAGAAGCGCAGAACAGATTAGCGCTGCACCATTAATAATAAATATCCACCGAATAGGTAGCCACGTCCCTAACAATCCACCAATAATCGGTCCAGCCATCGTTGCCATCTGAGAAGCAGATTGATTCAAGCTAAATGCCCTACCGCGAAAACTTGAATCTGTTACATTTACAATCAATGCATTAATAGTTGGATACACGGCTGCAAAGAAAAGCCCATACACAAATCGAAGTACTCCGAACCCGATATAACCTGTCACAAAAAACTGCAATATATTCCCTAGACCTCCGCCGATCAGTCCAAGAAATAACACTTTCACGTATCCAATCTTTCTTCCTATTCTCGCCCACTGCGGAGCCATGATAATGGTTGCGATCCCAACAGCAGAGAATATAATTCCTGAAGTACGTGAAGCATTCTCCTTCGCAACCCCCATGTCCATGACATACACCGTAATGAGAGGTTCCAGAATCATAACCGAGAATGTTGTAATGAATACGAGCCCCATCAAAGTCATAAATGTGGTGTTCTTCGCCGCCATCTTCAGATCGTCCCTAACATGAGACCGGACAGCGTTACGATCGAAATTATGTTCTTTGGCAAAAAAGGTCGCAATCAACGCGGAGACTAATACGATGATGCTAGAGAATAGAAATGCATTCCGATTTCCGTAATAATGACTTACAAATCCTCCGATTAGGGGACCCAGAATACTTCCTGTTGCTCCAGCAGTAGACATAATTCCTAATGCATACCCCGTCTTATCTTCTGGTGTATTTGTTGCCACCAACGCAATTGCCGCAGGGACGAACCCAGCGAGTAACCCCTGCAACACTCTTACTCCTAAGAACCAATAGGGATCCGTTACGAAATAATTCAATAAGTATAATGCCGCAAGACTAAACCCTGACCGAATCAACATCGGCTTACGCCCATACTTATCTGCTAGAGAACCCCAGAATGGAGAGATCAATGCGCTAGCTAGGAAGGTGATTCCGAATGCCAATCCTGACCAAATCTCTATATTCGCTTCCACTCCAAGTTCCGTATTCAGAAATATGGGAAGAAAGGGAATGGATATTGAATAAGCTGTGCTACAAAAGAACACACCCACCCAGAGGACAACTAAGTTCCTTTTCCATAGAAATGTCATGTTTACTCCTTTCATATCGTATTTGATGTAGCTTGCTTCTCGTATGTCATATGAAAGATTCCCATCACAATTGGCAACATTAGGTACTATTCTACTCCTATCCTGCTGGAATCACTATACTATTAAGTCCGATTTCGATTCATTATTCTGTTCAAGGGTACAAATATATAAGAAGTAACGCTCAGAAACTGTTATAACAGGTGGAGGGTCAGGAATCGGGCAGGCAACAGCCAACCGTTTCGCCAAAGAAGGTGCAACGGTATGTCTGCTGGATCGCACTCCGAAACATGCGGAAGAAAGAAAACGTATAATTGAAGCTAACGGGGCAGTATGACAAGTTCTGTATAAGCGCTTTACAGCGCGAAAAAACAGAGATTTCATGAAATGAAATCTAACTTTACAACCGAGGATGGGAATGACGGAACCATGTATCCTGAAACCATCCCGTCA